>CAZPZK010000094.1:0-9618 GCA_964591095.1 uncultured Moraxellaceae bacterium
GAAATCCGGTGTTGGCTTTGTGAGCAGCCAGAATAACGTAATTAAGGTTCGTGTCGGTGATGGCCTGAATGGCGATGTTGATGGTGCCAAGAATGGTTCTATCTGGTTCTATGGGGCTCCTGCTCGCGTGGGCTTCAAGGGGAATAGTTTTGTTACCCCGGAGGGCGGAACATCGCCGCAAGTTGATAATCTTGAGCGTGCGATGAAGATGCAGGCAGATAATTCAGGGGGAGGGGGATGCACTGTGGGCGGCAAGGGATTTGCTGATGCATCCATTCCATTAATGGTGTTGGGTGGGCTGGCTTTGCGTGCGCTGCGTCGTAGAAAGTATAGCTGACCAATGCCTGAAGATGTCTCGAGCCATGCCTATGCTCAATGATGAGCAGGTATGGCTTGTTTTGGCTGTGGTGGTTTATCCTTGGGCTGAGGAGTTGTTCTTTCGGGGAGGTTTACTTGAACTGACAGGCCGCCTCAAATTCTTTCTTTCCAAGCCCATTTTTTCCAATGCAGCAGTGAGTGTCATTTTCTCAATGGCACACCTTCCCCTGTGGGGGATGCAGCATGCTTTTCTTGTTTTTTTTCCATCAATGTTGCTAGGTGTTATTTATCAAAAATCGCGAAGTTGGTTTTTATGTGGATTGGTTCATTCTTTTTTTAATTTTGTTTACATTGTGAGTTAAGGTGAGTCCCGGAAAACTCACCTCCCAATCAAAATAGCTAGATCTAGATAAAGTCCCCCCTTTTGCCGCTGCGGATGCCGCCCATGTCTTCAATGTCGCTGGATGACTATTCCCGACTGTCTCCCGATCTGGTCATCAACGCTGTGGAAAGCACCGGTCGCTTGAGCGATGCCCGGGTGATGGCGCTCAACAGCTATGAAAACCGGGTCTATCAGGTGGGCATCGAAGACTCGCTGCCGCTGATCGCCAAGTTCTATCGCCCCGCCCGCTGGACGGATGCCCAGATTCAGGAAGAGCATGACTTTTGCCGTGTGCTGACCGAGGCCTATTTGCCGGGGGTGGGGCCGGTGGTCGGGGAGGGCGGCGGCACCCTGTACGACTACGAAGGCTACCGCTTCACCCTGTTCAACCGTAAAGGCGGCCAGGCTCCCGAGCCCGGTGACTATGAACAACTGCACCGTATCGGCATGTTGCTGGGACGCATGCATGCCATCGGCAAGCGGCAGCCGTTTGCACATCGGCCTGCGCTGACGCTGGAGCGTTTCCTCAGCCAGCCATCGCAATTGATTCTGGCCAAGGGTTTTCTGCCCAAGACGCTGACCGAACGCTATCAGGCCGTGATTGCCCGGCTGGGTGAGCAGATCCGGGCGACCGGGCTGGAGAGTTCCGCCTTTATCCGCACCCATGGTGACTGTCATCCCGGTAATATCCTGTGGACTCGTGACGACGGTCCGTGGCTGGTGGATTTTGACGATTGCCAGTCAGCCCCGGCGGTACAGGATCTGTGGATGCTGCTGGCCGGCACGCGCCACGAACAGGAGCTGCAACTGGCGGAAATGCTGGATGGCTACAGCATGTTCTGTGACTTCAGTGCGTCGGAACTCACGCTGGTGGAAGGACTGCGCAGCCTGCGCATGATCCATTATGCCGGCTGGCTGGCCTTGCGCTGGGACGATCCCGCCTTTCCCCGCTATTTCCCCTGGTTCAACAGTACCGGCTATTGGGAGCAACATGTGGCCGAGCTGGAACAGCAAGTGGTGTTGATGGACGAAGAGCCGTTGCGCTTGCTGTAAGAAATCGTTTCCGATTCCTGCACAGCCATACAGAAAACGGGGCTTTTTGTGCTAGATTGCGCGCCTCTTTCACGCCTGAAAAACAGCTCGCCATGACTGAACTGCTGGAGCCCCGGAAGGCCGATCGCCCCCTGACCGCCGCCACCCCGAATGATGACGCCCGCCTGGATGCCATTGAGCAGGAATTCGAGGCCATCCGCGCCCGCGCCCGGGCGCAACTGGGTGCGGAGGATGTGGCCTATATCCGCCGGTTGCGCCGCAATTCCCGATTGGCGGAATTCGCCGGTCGCGGTCTGCTGTGGTTCGGTCGCGGTCCGCTCAGCTTCATTGCCGGCACCGGGCTGGTCTGGCTGCACCGCAATCTGGAGGCCATCGAGATCGGCCACAATGTACTGCACGGCCAGTACGATTACTTCCCGGAAATCCCGGAGTTCCACGCCCACAACTTCAAGTGGAAGGCCCCGATTGACGAGGAGGGCTGGCGGCGCGAGCACAACGCCATGCACCACGTGCACACCAATGTCTACGAGAAAGACCCCGACCTGAACCACGGCCTGCTGCGCACCAACGCGCAGACGCCGTGGAATCCGGCGCACCGCTGGCAGGTGCCGCTGTACATGTTCGGCGTCTATCCCACCATGCTCTACCGTTTCAACGGCCAGAACCTGGGCTTCGCGCAGGACTATCGCGCCGAGGCCTTCCCGACCGGTAACGAAGGCTACGCGCTGGTGGATACCGGCGGCCAGTCGCTGGAGGAGCGCGAGAAGCGCAATAGCCGTTCGATCAACCGTGTGCTGTTCAAGGAGTATGCCGTCTTCCCGGCGCTGGCGCTGCTGACCGGGCGTTCGCCGCTGCGGGTGCTGGCGGGCAACGCCATTGCCGATATGGTCAACAACTACTGGATCGGCTTGACCATCCAGGCCACGCATTTCACTGAGCCGCTGCAGCCGGAAGACGCCATCGACCACAAGGGTCGCTGGTACCTGTCGCAGCTGGATTCGTCGGTGAACTTCAAGGGCAGCCGCCGCATGAGCATTCTCTGGGGGCACCTCAATTACCAGATCGAGCATCACCTGTTTCCGGACATTCCCTCGCACCGTTACCCGGACATGGCCAAGGAAGTGAAGGCGGTCTGCGCGAAGCACGGCATCACCTACAAGCTCAACGACAGCTGGGGCAAGGCCATCCGCAATTACGTGAAGGTGATGTGGAAATATTCCTTCCCCAACAAGGCGGAGGCCTGATCCATGTTGCAGGCATTGAAAGCGCGCGCCAGCGTCCGGGCATTGCAGTGGCTGGGACGGGACCGGATGGGCTATCTGGCGTCGAACACCATGACGGTGCTGAACCGCGCCGTGAATGACTTCCTGTGGACTTACGACTTGAAAGCGGTGGTCACCGCTGTGCGCGATGAGGCGCCGGGCGTGAAAAGCTTCACCCTGATGCCGAACCAGCACTGGCAAGGCATGCAGGCCGGGCAGTATGTGGAAGTCACGGTGGACGCCGACGGCCGGACGCTGACCCGGTGTTACAGCCCGACCGTGCTTCCTGACGGCGGCATCCGCATCACCGTCAAGCGCGCCGGGTTGGGCGAGGTTTCCGGCTGGATGCACGACTGGCTCAAACCGGGCGGGGTCGTGGGGCTGAGCCAGGCGCAGGGGTGTTTCCGTTATCGCGGGCAGGACAAGTTGCTGTTCCTCTGCGCCGGGTCGGGCATTACGCCGTGTCATGCCATGATTGCCGAACGTTTGGCCTCGGGTGATGCGGTGGATATGCAACTGCACGCCCGTTTCGCCACGGCGGCAGACGTGATTTTTGCCGAGACGCTGCGTGACTGGAAAAGCCGCCTGCCGGTGGATATCGCCCTGAGCCGGGAAGTGGCGGACGGCTATTCCGCGCCGCTGACTCCCGACAACTTCGAGGCCCGTTATCCGGATTTTCGCGACCGCGATATTTACCTCTGCGGTCCGGCCGGGTTCATGGAAAGCCTGGTGTTGTTGCTGACGGAACTGGGCTACAACCTGGGTCGCCTGCATACCGAGCGCTTTACGCTAGTCGGCGCGGAAGGCAGCGGGACACTCGATTTCCAGGCCGCGCCGCCGGAAATCCGCTTCAACCACCTGAACACGACGGTGCAATTGACGGCGGAGGATGCGGGCCTGACCCTGCTGGAAGCGGCGCGCCGTCACGGGGTGCCGGTGGAGTCGGGTTGCTGCAAGGGCATGTGCGGTAGCTGCAAGCTGACGCTGAAGGAAGGCAAGGTGAGTGGTAATGCCTTGGGGCAGGCCGTGTACCTGTGCACATCCTACCCCGATTCGGCGAAAGTGGTACTGGACGCCTGATCGATCCGGACCAGCCGGGGCCATATCCCGGCTTGGCTTTCCCCGCGACGGTAAATCCGGAATAATGCGGTCATAAGACACATTTTCCCGAGATTTCCTGCCTGTCATGCGCCCGGTGCCACTCCCAGCCGCTTCGCCTCATCCGCCCATCCCGGAGCCTCCTGCCGGCGGTCCGGTCTGGCGGGACTCTCAAGGCGCGCTCTTTCGTCCGGCGGGACCGCGACGCGAGGACCATGACGGCAGCATCTGTGCCTTGGATGGTCATCCGGAGCAGGCGGCGCGCCTTTTTGATCCTCCCCCCGGCGATACCGACGAGCAATACCGGCTCAAGGCGATGACCTTGTCTTTTGACGAGTCCCTGGAGGAGGTGGCGGATTGGCCGCGTACGCTGTTGGGCAATCCTCAGGAAGTCTTGATCGGGTACCTGATGCCGGTCCGCCCGACTGCGGGGTTGCTGGCGGACCTGCTGGATGTCCGGCGGGCCCGGAGGGTATTCCCACAAGCGGACTTCGCTTTCCGTATTCGCGTGGCCCAGCGTCTGGCGCAAGCCGTGGCGGTGATCCATGAGCACGGCTATGTCCTGGGCTATTTTGATCCGGAAGCCATAGCGGTTTGCCCGGAAGGCAATATCCGCCTTCAGCATTGCCACCGTTTTCAGATTCAGGGCTGGAACCGGGTGTTTCCCGCCCGGCCGGGGCCGGCTGAATACCAGGCGCCGGAGTTGCAGGGAGAGCGCTGGGAGGCAGGGGAACGCACCCGCGACCAGGATCATTTCTCGCTGGCGGTAATGATTTACCGCGTGCTGATGATGGGGGAACACCCCTTTGACGCCCTGTGCGCCGATGGTTCCCGCAGCGTGCTGACCGTGGCGATTGCCGATTATGCCTATGTCCATGACGAGGACGCCGAACAGGCCGGTATCCGCCCTGTTCCCGGTTCCTTGCCGCCGGATATCTTGCCAAACGCCCTAAGGCATGCCTTTGCCCAGGCCTTTGCGCCGCTGGTCGGCGCTGACAGCCGCCCCAAGGCGGAGGACTGGATTGACACCCTGCGTCGCATGGCCAGGACAATGCAGGTTTGCCCGCGGGCGGCGTGGCACCAATACCGGGAGGGACTGGCCGAATGTCCCTGGTGTCATCGGATGGAACACAGCCGAATCAGCGATTTCCAGCCGGATGATGCCATTCTAAGCCCGCCGGCGGACAACACACCGGAGTGGGAAGAGCTGGCCACCGCCATTTCCGCCCTCAAGGAGTTGCCCCCGCCCGTGGTCAGCGAGCCGGCGGTGAAGGTCAAGGCGCGACCGCTCCGGTTGACCGACCAGCCGCCCGCCACACTGCTGGGGCGCTTGAAACTGGGCATGATGCTCTGGCTCCTCGATTTTCTGTTCCGCCTCCGGCCGTCCTGGAGGAAAGCTGTCTTCCGCCAGGATCTGCTGCAACGGCGTAAGCATTTGACGCAGGCCACGGAGCAATGGCATCAGGCGCGCGAAAAGTATGCCGACAACCCCGAAGAGCGGGCCTTTCGCCAGGCATGCGAGGACGCGCTGGCCATTACGGCCGCATTTTCATCCCAGGGCAGCATCATTCTGGAAGGGGATGCCGGCGCGCAACGCCGCCGGGGTCTGCAAGCGCAATTGGAAAAATTGCAGCAGGAGCGGGAGCGCCTGCTGCTGGGACGCAGTGAGCGGGAGACGGAATACCGCAGGGCCTGGAAGGCCCTCAAGCAGGCACAAGCGGATCTTGCGGTCGTTGATGCCTAGCCGCCGCTGGTGCGGATGCTGCCGACGCACTCCGGCAGGCCCGGGGCAATCGCTTCCGCGACCCGCGCCCCGAAATCCGTGCCGATGGTGGCCAGTGCTTCGGCTCGCGCCTTGAAATAGCGTTGACCCAACGGACTTTGCGCAAATTGCAGGTAAGCCTCCATCTCCTCCGCCGTCAGTCCGCCATAAAGATTGGCCAGTGAGCGCCGCACCTGCCGATTCATGAACCCTACCCGGTTGCGCTTGGCGATATTCAGGCCGATATGGGAGCCGGGAATCTGCATCAGCGCCAGGCAGTCAAAGGTATCAAGGCGCTCGATCAGGGCATTGGCGCTGGCCATGAAGATGCCGTTCAGGGCGTCATTCAACTGCACGGCTTTCAACAGGGCTTGCGCCTCCGCTGTGCCGGCGGCGGCCTGCGTATTCAGGCGTTCGCGAAAGCTGGCCTCAGCCGCCAGCACGGCCTGTCCAGCCGGGGAGCGGTAAAAGTCGATCACACCCTGCATATCCTCGCCGCTCAGCGTCCTGGATAGCACCTGCTGCAACTGGGCATCGGTAAAGGGATTGTCGATGGTGCGCTGGATGGTGGCGCGAACCTCATCCAGAAAGCGTTGGGGAATCCACTGCGTCACTTCCGGGTCGAACAGCGGCGCTTCCAGGAAATAGAGCGGGGTACGGAAACGGCTCACCTGCAGCAACTCGGCGGCATTGGCCTTGGGCGCGGGCGGTGGCGGGGGGGCAGACTGGCAGGCGGCCAGCAGCACGGGCAGGGCAAGCAGGAATCGCCGCATGAGGCAGGTTCTCATCAAGAGGGATCACGTTGATGGCGCAGCATCGCCAGCATGGCGCCGGCGGCCCGCGACAAGGTTCGACGCGGATGATACACCACCCCCAGGCTGCGGTGCATTTCCACGCCGGACAAGGGCAGCACCACCATGTCTTCGTTTGCCATGCTGGCGGGCAGCACACTCCAGCCGAGGCCGATCGATACCATCATGCGGATGGTTTCCAGATAGTTGGTCGCCATGGTGACGTTCAGTTCAAGATTTGACTCCTGAAACAAGCGGGCGGCAATCTGGCGGGTGAAGGTATTGAGCGAGGGCAGGATAGCGGGGTGGCGGGTCAAATCCTGCAATTGCACGCCGGGGTTATCCGCCAGCGGGTGATCGCGACCGGCGACGAAGGCCAGCGGATCATCCCAGATTTCCTCCGCCAGCAGTCGCGCATCCGGCACGGGCGGCAGGGTCACGATGCCCAGCTCCAGTTCGCCGCTCAGCACCGATTCGTAGGCCTCCTCGGAGTCAATGAACTGGATGTCCAGCCGCACCTCCGGGTATTGCTGAGAAAATTGGCGCAGCGTTGGCGGCAGTCGATGCAGCCCGATATGGTGCGACGTGCCGATGCGCAGCACGCCGGTAATCGGGCCACTGAGGTCGGCGATACTTTTCTTGATGTCGTCGAAGTCCAGCAGCCATTGACGGGCACGCGGCAGCAGGGCGCGCCCGGCCTCAGTCAGCCGCACGCGGCGACCAACGCGGTCGAACAGTTGCACCCCCAGCGAGTCCTCCAGATTGCTGACGCGCTTGCTGATGGCGGGCTGGGTCAGGAACAGCCGTTCGGCGGCCTGCGAAAAGGATTCGGCGCGGGCCACTTCGATGAAGGCGAGGACATCGGCGGTGTTCATGGGATTCCCAGGGACTGTCATTTTTCTGGATCAATAAAAACAGGTTATCAGAATGCGTGCGCGGTTTGTCGGTCATCGGCTTGTGAGGCCCGTCGGATAGGGCTAGATTCAATCTTTATTTGGGTCTTTCATGGAGATTAACGTGGCTTCTGGTTTAACCGAGAGCAAGATCGGCGAGGTGCTGGATTGGGCCTATGAGAAAGCCTTGAGCGGCGGCCCCGGACTGGATTCGGCGCAGGATCTGGCGGATGACTATCTGGATGGCGATGGCTCATTGCGGGAGCAGGTGGACTCCTTGATCCGCTGGCAAAACGCCAAGGCCGCCGGGTCGGGCTTTCTGGCGGGTCTGGGTGGTTTGCTGGCATTGCCGGTGACGCTGCCCGCCAACGTCGCCAGCGTGCTTTATGTGCAAATCCGCATGATTGCCGCGATTGCCATCATGGGCGGCTATGATGTGCGCAATGACAAGGTGAAGACGCTGGTATTCGCCTGCCTGGTCGCCAACAGCGCCAAGGATGTGCTGAAGGATGTGGGGATCGCCGTGGGCAACAAGCTGGCGATGAATGCGGTTAAGCAGATTTCGGGGGAGACAATCAAGCAGATCAACAAGGCGGTGGGGTTCAAGTTGTTGACGAAGTTTGGCGAGAAGGGGGTGGTGAATCTGGGGAAGGCGATTCCGTTGCTGGGCGGGTTGATTGGCGGGGCGGTGGATTTGGCGGCGACGAATTCGGTGGGGAATGTGGCGCGGGATACTTTTATCAAGTGAGCGGCAACGCGACGGATGGTGTCGCTTTGGGATTGGGGTGGTGGGTTGATTATCGGGTAGGTTTTGGTAGGCTGGGGGTAGGGTTCTTTGCCTTGGCGGCTCCGGATGGGGCGGGGGTAACGGTGTTTGAATTGAGAGTGGGGTGGGATATGGGTTTTTTTAGTAGTTTGGCGGATTTGAATAAGAGCCCGGCTAGCGAAGCCAAAGAGGCTGCTCAGCAAATGGCAATCGATCTGAAAGTTTTTGAGGCAGTCACTGCTGTTGTTGATTATATGGGTGTGGCGCGGCAGGAAGATGCTGATTTTTTCATGACCGCTGAATGGGAAAAAGCTCAGTTGAATTGCACTTGTACATTGAAGCAGATTAAAAAGGGATGGCCAGGTATGAATCCCGAGGTTGCAATCGTCAAAATGCGTGGCTTGAATCATAAAACGTTAGCATCGCATCTTGCGGAGACTCAAAATTATCTCGATTTGAGAGCAGTATCGATCATTGCACCTGACGGAAGTTTGCTATATGCCTCCGATAGAGATGGCCAGTCTGTAAGTGCCTTCCGATTTGGTCCTTGGGTGGATCGCTTGAAAGCATACGCGGACTCCTTAGTGCAGAAACAACAAGAAGCGGCGGATGCCAAAAAACAGGCAAAGCTAGAAAAAGACCTCAAACCTTTCTCGCCTGTGGATTTCTAGAACAGTAGATGAGTAGATGTAGCCTGCATGGCAATGCAGGAGCGCGACATATTCTGTCGTGCTCCTGCCCCAGCGGTCTTGAGCGCACCCCGTCTTCCCCTATGATGATTTCATCACCAAAGACAGGGGCTCCGCCATGAACACCTCCCGCGCCACCGCTGTTGTGTCTGCCGGTCAGGATGAATTTTTCATTTGCGTCTCGGTAAAGGACATGCTGTCCGACACCATGAAGTCTGTCCGCCTGACCCAGCGCCTGTCCGAAGGTGATCTCAACATGCACCAGGGCATGAGCTTTGACAGCATGGGATTTTTTGAAACCCTCATGGTGCGCGGCGCTCGGGAAATCCGGCTGCGCGAGTTCAACGACCTGTACCGGGAAGTGAAGGCTTACCGGGATGATTTTCGCGCCAAGGCAAAGCTGGCCGACCCGCTGCTGGTGGCGTATGCCGAGGGAATTCCTGTCGCCCGGACACGCCTGGAGGATGTGCAGGCGGATACCGTCTTGTCCACCACCAATCACGACTGGACGGACAACATGGGACGCGCCTATCACGCGCTGATGGATTGCGTGGAGGATACCGGTCGCATGCTGGCGGAGTATTGGGACGCACTGGACCGGATC
>CAZPZK010000095.1:0-9544 GCA_964591095.1 uncultured Moraxellaceae bacterium
TAATGCGGGATGCCGCGCTCGCTCAGATACTTCGGCAAGACATGCTCGGGAAAGCCCGGCTGCTTCTGGTCGAGGTTGACCGCCACGATCTCAAACCGGATCGGCGCGCTGATCTGCAGGCTGAGCAGGATATCAAGCATGGTATAGCTGTCCTTGCCGCCGGACAGGCAGACCATGATCTTGTCGCCATCCTCGATCATGTTGAAATCAGCGATGGCGCGGCCCACTTCGCGACGCAGGCGTTTTTGCAGTTTGTTGAATTCGGTGCGGCTTTTGGGATCGGCAACCAGGGATTCATCCACGGGCGCGGGTTTGGCTTGCGGGGTGAAGGTTTCAACATTCATGGCGGTGCAACTGCAGCGGGAGATCGGAAGCGCCGGATTTTACCCTATTTCCGACCGGAAATGAAAAAGGCGGACCGGAGTCCGCCTTGATGCGTCAGACGCGGGTTATTTCAGACAAATCAGGTCAATACCGGCATCCACGTCCATGGCATGGGCGCTCAGCACGGTGCCGTTCTTGGCGATTTCCACGTCGATGGCGCGTTTCCCGCCATTGTTCTTGGCAATCACTTCATACTGCTCGTCGGTATCCGCCAGATTGCCGGACTTGACATGAATCACATCAATGGCCTCCCCGTCCATATCCGCAGTCAGCGAATTGGCGCCCTTGGTCAGTGTTACCAGGCTGCCTACCTTGGTGATCTGGCATGGCGTGCCTTTGTTGGCATGGGTGCCAAAGGGGTTGGTGTCGCTGGCGGTCAGTGAAAAATCAGAAAATGCCCCGTACTTGCAACCGTTATAGGCATTTGCCGTGATGCCGAAGGCAGTCTGTGTCTGGAATGGTGGATTATTGCACAGCGTGGTATTCACGCTGACCACGCCGCTGTCACCGCCTCCCGCGCCCTGTTTGACGCCGCTGAAAAAGCGAAACTCCGCCGCATGCGTGTAATCGGTGCCGTTGACCGTATTATCCGGCCAGAAATCAACATGGGATCGGCCCAGCGCATCCGATTTGTCCAACTGTACCATCAGCCCGGTGACATTGGTCACGGTGTTGGGGTTGGCGCAATATTTGACGCCGTTGGCGATTTGTCCGTCCAGCGTCATCTTGCCATTGGCATCCACGATGAGCGTGGTGTTCTTGACCGTGACATTTTCAAAGGAGACCGGGTCATTCTTCTTGATGGCGACGTTATAGGTTCCCACGTAAGCCGCCAGACTTTGCACTGTCAGCTCTTGTTGGGTGCCGCAACTGGGCTGCTCGGGGTCGCCTTCCATCGGAATGAACTGCCCCATGAAGGGATTGGCCTTGGCCTTGTCGAAGACATTGATCTCGTTGAATACGCCGCTGTTGTTGCTGGACAGCGCATAACGGATATTGCCGTCATCCCAGTTGACCTCATTGGTCTGCGTCGCGCCATTAAGGACCTGATGGTAGGGATTGACCAGCACAAATCCGTTGATGCTGAGAGAACCGGCGGCACCCACGATGACGGTGGCTTGCTGATTGTTCTGGTAAATGCCGCCGGTCTGGCTTTGCTGGTACACCAGCGAGAAGCTGCCGACCAGACCGGCGTTGATCGTGGCCGGAACACCCGAGCCGGGGTTGCCACCCAACCCGGCGAGCGTCGTTGTACCGTCGGCATTGAGGGTGATGGTTTTCTTGCCGGTGGTGGTGGCGACAAAGATACCCTTGCAGACGCCGGCGGTCGTGGTCAGCAGCCAGGGATGCGTCAGAAAGGTATTGGGTTGCTGGTAGGTACTACCGGAGGCCAGCGCGGTGCGGTACCGCTGGGATTGACCGTTGAAACTGATCCAGTCGATATTGATCGGTTGACCACTGTTATTGAAAAAATCAATGTCCAGCCCGGAAATGCTGTTCAGCGATTTGATCCGGTTGCGGTCGGAACAGGCATACTCGGCGATGCCGTTCTCCATGCGCAGCGGCACGGCATTGCCCACCGGCGGGGTGCGGTCGAGATCAAGGTTACCGGCAAGCGTATTCAAATCCGTCAGCTGTCCAAGTTGGCCGGGCGTCAATCCGCCCTCGCCCAGCGCCAGCTGGATGGCGGCGACCAATTGGGTCATGGCCTGTCGCCAGGCGGTCAGGAAGGCATTGAAGTCGTAAGGCACGCCGTCAATGTTGACGCCGTCGCGCTTGCCGTCGAGGGCGTTATCGCGGGACAAATCGTCCGAGAGCGCCTTCATCATGCTCAGGGCCGGGGTGGGATCAGCCGCGTTGGCGGCGCGCGCCTGTTTGGCCAGCGCGGCCAGACGCATGGCGTAATCGCGGGCGGCGACGTTGGAGGCGCCGATCAGCCGGTCACGGAAATCGGCTTCGTCGTTCAGCAAGACCGGCACCTGGTGAATGCTGGCAATCTTGAACACGCTCTCGATAAAGGCGTTGGCCGCGTCAATATAGTCCGCCAGCGAACCGGCGCCCGCCAGCGCCAGCGCCCGGCTCACCGCCGCTTCGGTCAGGGCGGTCATCGCCACCCGGCCCTGGGCGTCCAGATCCGCCTGGCGGAAGGCAACGCGCAGGGTTTGCGTCAGCGGAAAGGCGGGATGGGATTCATCAACACCCGGGGTCGCGGGATTGTCGGCGACCCCTTCGTCAAAATAGGTGGTCTGATTGGTCGGCTCCAGTTCGGCCAGCAACTCCGGGACATTGGCGGGCACCTGGAAGGTGACACTGCCGTCAGCCCGGATCGGCAGGCTGTCGCCCAGTCCGCCGCGACGGTCGGAGGGGTTGCGGGCATTGCGCAACACGACGCGGCCGTTGGATATCTTGCCGAGCGACGGCACGATGGTCACCGAGCGCAAGGCTGCGCTGGAGGCGGTAGGCGCGCCAGCGGAGCCGTCATCGTCATTGGAATTGCAGGCGCTGAGGGCCAGGGTTGAAATGGCAAGGGTCAGCGGCAGCAGGCGGGGTCGGTTTTTCAGCATTTCCATGTCCTCGGAAGCTTGGGTGTTGGAGTCCCGGGAATGATTGCCCGAGTGAGGTGGTTCCTGATTCTAGCGCGAGTCACGAAGCACTGCATCCCCTACCTGAGGGGGGATGCGCCTTCGAGCCTGAAGCGTTGATCGCATGGTTCCCATGAGCTGTCATCAGTTGCGCAATTGACGGCTCAACACCAGCTCCAGACGGTTCTTGACGCCGAAGATGGCCAGGATGGCGGTGACGTGTTCCTTGACGGTATGTTCGCTGATGCCGAGTTCGCGCGCGATCTGCTTGTTGGAGAGTCCGCCCAACAGGGCGTCAAAGACCTCGCGCTGCCGCCCGGTCAGTTCCGGCGCGGGCCAGTCCTGGCCGACGCCGCAGGCATCAAAGACATATTCTCCGAGCTGGATGCGCCGGAACCCTTCCAGGACGTGGTCAACATCAGCATTTTTCAGCAGCAGTCCATGTACGCCGCGCTGACGTGCCGCCGCCACGGCGGCGGGTTCGGGTGCGGCGGATATCAGGATCACGCGACTAATCCAGGGCGATAACTGGTCCAGCATGTCGTTGAAACCGATATCAGGAAGATGCATGTCCAGAAAGATATAGTCGCAGCGTATGGCCAGTTCAGCCACGCCTCGGCCTTGATGGCGGGTCAGGATGCCGGCGTCGGGATAGCAGGCACCCAGTAAGCCCTGCAATCCGGCGCAGGTCATGGGATGGTCATCGACAATCAGGAGTTTCATGGCCGTCCGCTGTCTGTCTGTTCGAGTTGGATGCCGGGGATTATATCGGCCGCGGCGCGCGGCTTCATGCCCCCCCATGGTAGGGGCCGGTTGGTTCAGCGCAACAGTCCGGTGATGGTTTGCAGCAGCAGGTCGGGATCGACCGGCTTTGCCAGTAGCAGCAGCCCTTCCTGTTCCGCCCGCTCATGCACTTCCGGCAGCAGTTCTCCCGACAGCAGCAGTCCACGCGCCTTGGGCCAGACCACCAGCCAGTCGCTCAGCCAGTCGATACCGTCACGAGTCCCCGGTAACCGGATGTCGCAGAGGATCAGGTCGGGGGCGACATCGTTGGTGACGCCGCCCGGATCGGCGTAATGCATGACGACCAGCCCCCAGGTGCCGGCCCAGGCCGTCAGCGCCGCGGCCGCCATCGGGTCATCCTCCACCAGCAGCAGGCGACGGCCTTTCAGGTTGCCGCCAACCGGCGGCCGCAACCGTCCGGAGTCACGGTGAGTCTCCCGGATCGGTTGCCAGCACCCTTCCGGCAGCGTCAGGGAAAACCGGCTGCCGCGCCCCGGAGAGGATATCAGGCGGATTTCTCCGCCGAGCAATGAGGCGGCCTCCTGTACGATGCTGAGGCCGAGACCGATGCCCTTGGCACGGTCACGGGTCGGATTATCCAGCTGGACATAAGGCTTGAAGATGGTTTGATGCTGGTCTGCCGGGATTCCCCGCCCTTGATCCCTGACCTCGAAGACCGGTCGGCCGCCTTGCAGCCTCACCGTCAACAGGATGGAGCTGCCCGGCGGTGAAAACTTGATGGCGTTGACCAGGAGATTATCCAGCACGCGGGTCAGCAGCCCGGAGTCCGCCAGCACCGCCTGGTCACGCAAACGGTAATCCAGGCGCAGGCGGAGTTGCAATTGCTGATCCGTGGCCCACTGGCGATGGGCATTGAGGCAGCGCGCCGTGAAATCAGTCAGCGGCAGCCATGACGGATTGAGCAGATAGGCGCCGCTTTCGAGCCGCGACAGATCCATCAGGTTGTTGAACTGTTCCGACAGCGCCTGGCCGGCCTCCAGTATCCTCTCCACCAGCGCCCCGCTCTCCCCGTCCGGCACGCGCAGGCGCAGGGCATGTCCCAGCAGCATCAGTGCGTGCACCGGTTGCCGCAGGTCATGGCTGGCCGCCGCCAGAAACGCCGATTTGTCCTGGTTGGCCTGATGGGCTTTCTGCACTTCCAGTTGCTGTTGTTCGAGCAGTAACTCCTTTTCCTTGCGCAGTTTCATATTGGCGGCAATGATCTGGCTGCGTTCCCAGGCCATGCGCACCACGACGAAATGGAATAGCCCGAACATGACCGTCAGGAACAGCCAGCGATGCGGGAATATGACCGGGAAATGCTATACGAATAACACCAGGGACAGGGCCGATCCCACGAGCAGGTGACCCAGTCCGAAAATCGCGATCGCGCCCGCCCCCGCGCAAACCCCCAGATAGATCATGGTGATGATCAGGTTGTGTTCGGCATTGCCCGGCACCATCAATTGGCTGCTGAAACCCCAAAGCACGCCGACCGAGGCGCTGTAGCACAGGCCGAACACTTCCCCCCGGCGCAACGCTTCTCGTGTCATCGGGCGGCGGTCACAGTCGCGATAGCGGTAACGAAAGGCAAAACCCAGCGTTGCCGCCAGAAATGCCCCGAGCAGCCACGGCACCGTCAGCGCGGGCGGCAGCGGTGCCATGCTGGTCAGGACGGTCAGCAGAGCCACGATCAATGACAAGTGCGGGCGGGATTGGCCGGAGCCCAGCGCCAGCAGTTCCGCTTGCAGGCGCGGGGAATAAGTCTGGTGATTGAACAGGGGGGGAAGCCGAACCGCCATGCGTCATGCCTCGTGTTGCCAGCGCCTCCCCTGGCGTCCGGGGGGATGTTCTTGTCAGTAGAAGAACCAGTATGCCACGGCAATGGCGGCGATGACACTGGCGAGGTCCGCCAGCAAGCCGCAGGCCAGCGCCTGACGTTCGTGACGGATGCCGACCGAACCAAAATACACCGCCAGCACATAAAAGGTGGTTTCGCTGGACCCCTGGACAATGGCCGCCACCCGCGCCGGAAAGGAATCCACGCCATAGGTCTGCATGGTTTCGATCATCATGGCGCGCGCGCCGCTGCCGGAAAACGACTTCATCAAGGCCGTTGGCAAGGCGGGGACAAAGTCGGTATTGAGGCCCAACCAGGCAAAGCCGGCGGCCAGACCGCCCAGCACCACATCCAGGATGCCGCTGGCGCGGAACATGGCGATGGCGACCAGCATCGCCACCAGGAACGGAATGAGATTGACGGCCACCTCAAAGCCCTGCTTCGCACCGACAATAAAGGAGTCGTACAACGGCACCTGCTTGCGCCAGCCCGCCAGCAGGAACAAGGTGATCACGCCGAAGATCGCCAGATTGCCGATCAGCGAGGAACGTTCTCCCAGCGCCGCCGGCGGCAGGCCCACCACCAGGCTGGCCATGCCTGCCATCAGCAGCAGGAAGGCGGCCAGATAGGCCAGTACAACCCGGTCCCAGAGCTTGAGGCGTTGCACCCAGGCCACGGCCAGCAAACCGGTCAGCGTGCCGACGGAAGTCGCCATCAGGATCGGCAGGAAGACGCTGGCCGGATCCGCCGCGCCCAATTGCGCGCGGTAGACAAAGACACTGACCGGAATCAGCGTCACGGAGGAAGTATTGAGGACCAGAAACAGCACCTGGGCATTGGTGGCGGTGTCGGGTGTCGGATTAAGGGTTTGCAGGTCGCGCATCGCCTTCAGGCCCAGCGGCGTGGCGGCGTTGTCCAGGCCGAGCATGTTGGCGGCCATGTTCATGGTAACCGAGCCGATCGCCGGGTGGCCGGCCGGCACCTCCGGCATCAGGCGGCGGAACAGCGGCGCCAGCACCCAGGCCAGCCGATCGGTCAAGCCGCTCTTTTCGGCGATCTGGAACAGCCCCAGCCAGAAGCACAGCACGCCGGTCAATCCCAGGGCGATTTCCACCGAGGTCCTGGCGGTCTTGAAACTGGCCTCCACCGCCGCCGCCAGTACTTCCGGATGCCCCAGTATCGCCTGCGCGATGCAGGAAGCGAATGCCAGCAGGAAAAACAACGGCCAGACACGATTGAGCATGATCACCTCCACCAGAGGCGGCAAGTGAAACGCAATTGCCGGCAAAGCTCAAGGTTGTGGATAAATGGATGCCCGGGAAGTTTTCCACAAATTTTGTGGATAACCTTGTGGACAAACTGGGGATAACTGGGGGTAAAAGTACGGGTCACAAGGGTTTCACCTAGATTGATCAAATTTTATACAATGGTAAATAATGTTTAATAAACAATGACTTAAGTTTTTCAATAGCGTCACAATCAAAAATTGCCAAGAAAAACAGCCAAATCGCTTGACATCAACTACGTCAACAAACTTGCCTGTGGATATGTCTACAAAACAAGCAATTATCAGGCTGTTTGCTGTAGAAATAGACGTATGACTCGATGTCGGGAAGTCCTTGTCAGCAGGCCCGCGCCTGCGTCAGAATACGGCAAAACAAGCATTCGACAGATAACAAGCAATGATGCGATTTTCCCTTTGCGCCGCCATGATTGTTTTTTGGTCGTTACCGGCCGAGGCGGGCAATGTCTACAAGTTCAAGGACGCGGACGGCAACATCCTTTTCACCAATGTGGTTGACGGCAAGTCACGCCCGCGCGGCGAGGATTTCCGCCAGTATACGCAGTTGGAAAAGGTGACCTGGTACGCCGACACCAACGTCCACTCGTACCACAACTGGGGCGGTGACGAGTTTGCGGTACGTCCCAGCTTCAGCAAGAACCGCAATGCCTTTGACAGCCTGATCCAGGAGGCCGCGTCCAGCTATGGCGTCGACAAGGGACTGGTCAAGGCGGTGATCCATACCGAATCCGGTTTTAACCCGCTGGCCAAGTCGCCCCCCGGCGCGCGCGGCCTGATGCAACTGATGCCCGCCACCGCGCGACGTTTTGATGTCGCCGATTCTTACGACCCCAAGCAGAACATTCACGGCGGCACCCGCTATCTCAGCTACCTGATTGATCGCTTCAAGAACCTGGAGCTGGCGCTGGCCGCCTACAATGCCGGCGAGGGCAATGTCGACAAATACAAGGGCATCCCGCCCTTTGCCGAAACGCAGGACTATGTGCGCCGTGTCCTCAGCCGTTACCGCAAGCTGTACGGCGGGGAAACGCTGTCAATGAACTGAGCGGGCCTTAGCCCGCTTTGACCGATCCCGGGGATTCCCGGTTTGGCCTGTAATCGGTTTTTTGATCCTTCGCGATTACGCCTTCCCCAGTTCCCCGAATAGCGCCAGAAACTCTTCCGTCAGCTTGTGCTTGGGATTGAGATGCACCAGCGGCAGGCTCTTCTGGTGGGATTCACGCATCAACACCGAGGATGACAGGTGGGTTTGCAGGATGGGCAGGCCTTCGCCGCGCAGTTCGTTGACCAGTTGCACCGGCAGACTGGCGCGCGGCTGGAACTGGTTGACGATGATGCCCTCCACTTCCAGATCGGTGTTATGGTCCGCCCGGGTCTCACCCACGTTCTCCAGCAGCGTATACAACGCACGGCGCGAGAAGGCGTCGCAATCGAAGGGAATCAAACAGCGCTGCGCGGCAATCAGCGCCGACAGCGTATAGAAGTTGAACGCCGGCGGGGTATCGATAAAGATGTTGTCGTACTGGCGATGAATCTCCTTGAGCGCCCCGGCCAGCTTGTAGATCTTGTGCTTGCTTTGCAGCAGATGCTCGATTTCCCCCAGTTCGGGATTGGAGGGAATGACATGCAGATTGTCAAAGCGGGTAGGATGCACATATTCCGACAGCGGTTTTTCCCGGCCGGTCAGCTTGAGGGTCTGGGCAAAGAACTGGCCGATGTTGGGCTGCAGTTCCGCCGAGGTTTCGGCATGTTCGCCCAGCAGGTACTGGGTAGCGTTGCACTGGGGGTCCAGATCCAGCACCAGCGTCCTGTAACCCTCGCTGGCGCTGATGGCCGCCAGGTTGACGGTAATGCTGGATTTGCCGACCCCACCCTTCTGGTTGAAAATGACCCGCCGCATATCCTGCCTCGCTTGATTGTTCGCCGCCTTGGAAGGCGGACATTCTAGCGGGGGAACGCCGGCTGGCAAACGGGTTTTGAACGATTTGTTGCCATCCGGACCGGGTTAGCGCCGCCAGCGCGCCAGCGCCGCGCCATCGGATTCCTTGGCATCCACCCAATGCCCGACGCCGTCGACATACTCCTTCTTCCAGAACGGCGCTTGCGACTTGAGATAATCCATGATGAAGGCCGCGCCGTCAAAGGCGGCCTGGCGATGGGAGCTGCTGACCGCCACCAGCACGATCTGTTCGCCCGCCGCCAGGTAACCGATGCGGTGAATCACGCGCGTGGCCAGCAGTGGCCAGCGCTCTTTTGCCTGGCTGACAATGGCTTCCAGGGATTTTTGCGTCATGGCCGGGTAATGCTCCAGTTCAATGGCGGTGACGTCGCCGTGGCCGGCCAGATCACGCACCAGACCGGTGAAGCTGACGATGGCGCCGACACGGCCGTTGCCCTGCAGGGCCCTGATTTCGGCGCCGGTATCAAAGTCTTCGTTCTGGATGGAAATCACCGCTCAGCCCCCCGTCACCGGTGGAAACAGCGCTACTTCATCGCCATCGACGATCAGGCTGTCGGCGCCCGCCATCTCCTGGTTGATGGCCACGGCGGCCCGCATCATGTCGTAGTCGAAGTTGTCGAGCAGGACGCTCACCGCGCCCGCGGCCAGGGCTTCACGCAACTCGTCGAGCGTCTCCACCTCAACCTGAATGG
>CAZPZK010000096.1:0-9265 GCA_964591095.1 uncultured Moraxellaceae bacterium
GGGTGATCGTCTCCCTTCGTGATGGAAGCCTGCTTAAACAGGTACGGCAGCCTGACTTGAGCTATATCGCCACCCCGTTGTCCGGCTCCTTGCCATCCGCTCTGCGCGAAGCCATGTCCGATCTCCCGAAAAGTGATGGCCGACAGGGATTTCAGGGGGGTGTCATCGGCTGGATTGCTTATGATCATGCCTCCCAACATGCCGTGGCCGACTCCGTCGAGCAACTGTCGATGCCAACAGCTTGTCTGGCCGGATATGATATTTTCCTGCGCCCTGAAGTGGATAAGGATTCGGTCTATAAATTATCCGCGCCGACCGCCACGCTGTTACATCAGGCGCACCAACTGCTTGCAAAAACCGATGATGCAGAAGCCTTTCAGCTTGAAAGTCGCTTTATTCATCTGATGTCACCATCCGAATACCGGAATGCCTTTGACCGTGTTCATGACTATTTGTTGGCAGGTGACTGCTATCAAGTCAATTTGGCCCAAGGCTTCAGAGCAGCTTGCCACGGTCCCTCCTGGCCTGCATTCAGCCATCTCCATTCGGCAAGCCGCCCTCCTTATGCCGCATTCATGGCAACACCTTATGGGGACGTCCTGTCCCTCTCGCCTGAATTGTTTCTGGAATTTACTCCCGACAAGGTCATTACCCGCCCCATCAAAGGCACGCGTCCGAGAAGCCACGATCTGATCGAGGATGAAAAACTCAGGCAGGATCTGGCATCCCATCCGAAGGACCGCGCCGAAAACCTGATGATTGTTGACCTGCTTCGCAACGATTTGAGCCGGCACGCCCGGATCGGGAGTGTTTCCGCGCACCCCCTGTTCCAGACTCAAACCTTCCGTCACGTTCATCATTTGGTGAGCGAAGTCAGTTGCCGTTTAAAAGAAGATTCCCATCCCCTGGATTTGCTATTTGATGCCTTCCCTGGCGGATCCATTACCGGAGCGCCCAAAAAGCGGGCCCAGGAAATCATCCATGAACTTGAAAACTGCGAGCGGTCAGTCTATTGCGGAAGTATTGGATATATGACGCCCGAGGGCTGGGGTGAATGGAACATTGCCATTCGGACCCTGGTGCGTCAGGGGAACAGAATCCACGCCTGGGCGGGAGGAGGCATTGTTGCGGATTCGCACTGGGAGGCCGAGTATCAGGAGTGCTTCAACAAGATAGGACCGATGTTGAATGCCCTGGAGTCAAATTTCCTGGCTCCAGCCTCAATCCCGGATCCGGTGGCCGGGACTGAGGGGGCGTCCTGATCAGGGAATCTGACGCAGGGAGCCGCTACGAATTTCCGCCTTCAGTTCTTCGTAGGTGCGGGTCACCGGGAACTGGGGAAATTCACGAATGACGTTTTCCGGAGCATCAAAAAGAATCCCCTTTTCCGCTTCGCCCAGCATGGCCGTATCGTTATAAGAGTCACCCGCGGCGATCACCCGGTACTTGAGGCCATGCAATGCCTTGACGGCCTCCCGTTTTTGATCCGGCTGGCGCAGGACATAGTTGGTAATCATTCCCTGGCTGTCCGTTTCCAGCTTGTGACAGAAAATCGTCGGACGGCCCAATTGCTTCATCAAGGGATCGGCAAACTCATAAAAGGTATCGGACAGGATAATCAGCTGGAAATGCTCGCGCACCCAAGCCACAAACTCAGCGGCGCCGGGTAGCGGCCCCATGTCGGCAATAACAGCCTGGATATCCGGCAGGCCCAGCTTGTGCTCCTTGAGAATGCCCAGACGTTGACGCATCAGCACATCATAATCGGGGATATCGCGCGTCGTGGCCTCCAGAGCCTTGATTCCGGTCTTCCTGGCAAAATTGATCCAGATTTCCGGCACCAGCACGCCTTCCAGATCCAGACATACGATTTCCATAACCACCCCGTTGAATTGAAGATTTTTCTGGCGCGAACTCTACCGATTTCAACGCCCGCGTGCAATCTGGCGCCCGGAACCGGTGGAACACCGCTTCGTTAATGCAATCGCCCGCGCGAAGCCCCCTGGGTCGCCGATGCGTCACGTTCATGGCTCTCGGTCGCATCGGATTCCGCCATCCCGGATTGTTGCTCCTGGAACATCTGACCCACCATTTGCAATCCGGCCGCGATCATGGCCTTGCCCAGGTTACCGGCATGCCCTCCCAGCAATTCACGTGCTTCCGCTGAGAAACGGATGCTGGCCAAGGGTTCGCCGGAACCCCCGCTGCTGTCTGCACGGCGCAACACAATCTCTCCCTCCGGCAACTCAACTATCTCCAGCAACTCCGCCATTGGCGGCTGCCCCTCATCACGCACGGCGCTCACCCTCCACATTTCACACGATGCCGCAGCTTCAGCGGGTATGAACCCAGGCCCACCGGACCGACCGCCTCACTCGGATTTCGGCTTTTTGCCTTTTTCAATCTGCCAATGACCATTGCGGAAATACGCCTGCCACCCCGACGGCTTACCCTCCACCTCCGTGGTCACGTACTGCTCCTTGGTCTTACGGCTGAAACGCAGTTGTGCCGGATTACCCATGTCATCCATATCAGGCGCCTGCAACAAGTAGTGGTACTTGGGATCAAGACGGTCCTGGACACTGCGCAGTTCGGCAATGGTTGGCGCCCGGGTTTCCCGATGCTTGGGGAACTGGCTGGCCGCGAGGAACAAGCCGGCGGCGCCATCCCTCAACACAAAAAAGTCATCTGTCTTGCTGCAACGCAAGTGCTCCATGCGAATGGGGTCCGCCTTGGGCGGCGCGGCCTCCCCGTTCTTGAGCACCTTCCGGGTATTGGCGCAGCTCGTACAGGCAAAATACTGGCCAAAACGTCCGCTTTTCAGCTCCATGCGTCCGTTGCATTTATCACACTCAATGGTGGGGCCGTCATATCCCTTGAGTCGATACTGCCCTTCCTCCAGCAGGAAGCCGCCGCAATCCGGGTTATTGCCGCAGACATGCAGCTTGCGACCGGCATCCACCAGGTAGCTGTCCATGGCCGTGCCGCATTTCGGACACCGCTTCTTGGCCCGCAACTCGTTGGTTTCACCCTCTTCATCATTGTCCGCCAGAGCCACATGCTCAACGGGAACCAGATTGATCGTTTCCTTGCAACGCTCCTTGGGCGGCAGCGCATATCCGCTGCAACCCAGGAAAACGCCGGTGCTGGCCGTGCGGATCTGCATCTCGCGGCCGCATTGCTGGCAGGGCAAGCCGATGGTCACCGGCTGGTTGCGCCGCATGCCTTCGTCTCCGGCCGCCTGCTGCAAGCGCTGGCTGAATCCCTTGTAGAAATCGTTGAGCACCTGTTTCCAGTTGCTTTGACCTTCGGCCACCTTGTCCAGATCCTCCTCCAGGTGAGCCGTGAAATCATAATCCATCAGATCATGAAAGCTTTCCAGAAGCCGGTCGGTGACGATATCTCCCATTTTTTCGGCATAGAAACGCTTGTTTTCCAGCTTGACGTAACCACGATCCTGAATGGTGGAGATAATGGAGGCATAGGTCGAAGGGCGGCCGATGCCGCGCTTTTCCAGTTCACGCACCAGGGTAGCTTCCGTAAAGCGGGGCGGCGCCTTGGTGAAGTGCTGTGTCGGCAACAGGGCTTCCAGTTTCAGGACTTCTCCCACCTTGACGTCGGGCAGGACTACGTCTTCGTTGTCCTTTTGCACCGGCGACAAAACACGGGTAAAGCCGTCAAAGGTCTGGATTCTTCCCTTGGTGCGCAACTCATAGGCACCGGCAACCACGGTCAATGTCGTGCTCTGGTATTCGGCATCCGGCATCTGGCAGGCGACGAACTGACGCCAGATCAGGTCATAAAGCCGTTCAGCGTCCCGCTCCATCCCGACGATGCTGCCAGGCCGGGTGTGGACATCCGAAGGCCGTATCGCTTCGTGGGCCTCCTGTGCCCCTGACTTGCTGGCATAGACATTGGGCTTGCCCGGAAGGTAATTGGCGCCAAAGGTGTCATCGATAAAACCGCGCACCGATTTCAGGGCATCCTGACTCAGGTTGGTCGAGTCGGTACGCATGTAGGTGATATGCCCGGCCTCATAGAGCCTTTGCGCCAAGGTCATGGTTTTCTTGACGGAAAAACCCAGACGCGTGCTGGCCGCCTGTTGCAGCGTGGAGGTGATGAATGGCGCGGGCGGCCGGGTGCGGGTGGGCTTGTCTTCGCGCTTGCCGATAGTCAGAACCGCGTGCTGCAATTCATCGCGAGCCTTCATGGCCTCTTTTTCATTGCCAGGACGGAAGGCCTGGTCCTGATGCCGGGCAACCGCCAGCCGCAATTTCTCAGTCCGGGGCGTCAGGGTATCGGCATGGATTTCCCAATATTCTTCGGGAACAAATGCGCGAATCTCACGCTCCTTCTCCACGACCAGGCGCACCGCCACGGATTGCACACGACCGGCGGAAAGACCGCGGGCGATTTTCTCCCACAGGAGCGGCGACACCATATAACCCACGACCCGGTCCAGAAAACGGCGCGCCTGCTGGGCATTGACCCGATCAAGATTCAACGCGCTCGGTTGCTGGAAGGCGGCGGTAATGGCCGATTTGGTGATTTCATTGAAGACGACCCGCTGATAACGCGCCGGACTGCCGCCTATGACTTCCCGCAAGTGCCAGGCGATCGCCTCCCCTTCGCGGTCCAAGTCGGTTGCAAGGTAGATGGTTTCGACGCCGGCAGACAGGCTTTTCAGTTCGGAGATCACCTTTTCCTTTCCCGGCAGAATCTGGTAATGAGCCTCCCAGTCGTGCTCGGGATCGACTCCCATCCGGGCAATCAAGGCATTGCGCGCCTTCTCGGCCCTGGAGGCCGGATCCTTTACCTTGGTGCGAACGGCGGGCTCCTTGTCCTCCTTGGCACCACCGCTAACAGGAAGATCACGGACATGACCGATACTGGATTTGACGATAAAATCCTTCCCGAGGTACTTGTTGATCGTTTTTGCTTTGGCGGGCGATTCGACGATTACCAGTGCTTTAGCCATAAGGTTCCGGATTTCCGAAATGCTTGAATGTGGAAGGGTACGCGCTTGACGCCGTAAATGCGGCATATATAAAAGGAAGCGGCGTCAGGGTCAAGCAAGCATACAAGAGTTAACGACGCAAGGAAGCCTGAATCCTGCCGGTGATCCGGCTTTTCTGGTCAATTGTCAATCAGACGAAAACCCGTTCTTACACGGGTAGCGCATTCATGCCAGCGACAGTTGCCCCAAAAAGGCTTTTAATTCCTCCAATTCCGACTCACCTCCGTCTTCCATCCAGTAAAAACAGATGGCGTTGGCCTGAGCCTCCAGTCCCAACAGGCGGGATGCCGCTGGCGGCGCCACGACTCCGGCAAGCCGGTCCAGACCGGGAGTCACGGTTTTCATGACGCCGTCGCTGGATTCCGCTCGCCAGTACGGCATGCCGCCACCCGGCACGATCAGGGTATAGCAGGCTACCAACTGCCGGCTTTCCCGCCGCATCCAGGCGGGAGGCACCACCAGCCGGGGTTGTAACCCCATATGGCGGGCCGCTTCCCGCAATTGCATCAATGTCCGCTCACGAACACTGGGGCGCATCATCATGAATTGCCCGAAGATGAACAGACCGATACCCAACAACACCCAGGAAAAAGTGCTCATGTTTCGTGGCTGCTGAAAAAGACATTCTTCATGCGCGCCAATTGGGCGTCGAGTGATTTGGAAATATCAGCGGATACCGTGAAAAAGCTGAGCAAGGCCTTGGAGTTGGCATCCCCTTCATAGGCAGACATCAAGCGCTGCCAGAATGCCTGATTAACTTTCTGCAACTCCTGATGTTCGACCACGACGCCGCGCAAGTCCCAATCCGGCTCCTTACCATCCCGCCAGTTGAGATACTGCTTCATCAGATAGAGGGAAGCCAATCGCAACACCTGCTCTTCGCGGCTGGCGAAAGGCAAGTGCGTGCGGGCATTGGGCTTGAGCTCCTGAAAAACCGGACAGGCGCTGGTCGCCATGATCAAACCGATCAGGGAACGCACTCCCTCTTCAACTTGCGCCCTCTTATTATATTCTCGGTCCTGAGACACCACCCGGATATTGGCCTTGAGGGAGGCCGGGATCCTCTGGAATGAACTGACCACACGATCCAGATCCAGGGCAGCCGGACAATGCGTGTAGGTGGACGCATCCAGGGGGCAATTGGGACAACGGCGATTTTCCAGCCTTGTCCAGCTGGGCGCCGACACAGCCCTGGCCGGATCAAAATGGCGGTCCAGATCGACAATAAACGTCAGGTCGCGTCCGTCATCAAAGGAAAAATAGTACTCTATTTGCATGATACCGCTTCCCCAGGCTGCATGGCGGAACGCTGCACCGACCTCCCTGCGTGCCGGTTCCAGATTGCCGGTGGTTACTGGTTAGTAAAGAAAACATTCTTCATTTTGGTAATCTGGCTTTGCAACGATGAGGACACGCTGGACGACATCGTAAAGAAGCTCAGCAGGGCCTTTGAGTTCGCATCACTCTGGAATTCCGTCATGATCCGTTGCCAGAACGCATGATTGACCAGCTGCAATTGCTCACTCGACTTGACCAATCCCTTAAGTTCCCAGTCCGGCTCCCCGCCTTCGCGCCAGATCAGGTACTGTTTCATCAGGTACAAGGAAACCGAGCGAAGGATGTATTCCTCCTGTCGGGCAAAGGGCAGATGGTGAC
This sequence comes from uncultured Moraxellaceae bacterium, assembly GCA_964591095.1. Taxonomy (GTDB): domain Bacteria; phylum Pseudomonadota; class Gammaproteobacteria; order Pseudomonadales; family Moraxellaceae; genus Fluviicoccus. The sequence goes on from CAZPZK010000096.1 coordinate 6,674, forward strand.
GGGCATTGGGTTTCAGCGTACCAAAAATGGGGCAGGCGCTAGTGGCCATGACTAGCCCCATCAAGGCGCGAACCCCCTCTTCGAGCGTCACCCGCTTGAGATACTCACGCTCCGGCGTGACCACCCGGACATTCAGTTTGGTTGACGCCAGTGAGCTATGGAATCCGCGAATAATGCCGTCAAGATCCACTGCAGCGGGGCAATGCGATGTGGTTAACGGGCAATTCTGGCACTTGTTGTTTTCGAGCCGGGTCCAGGCCGGGGCCTGCCGGGTGAGCGCACTATCCATTTTTCGGTCGAGATCGACCTCGTAGGACATTTCCCGTCCATCATCATAGGAAAAAAAATAGTTGATGATCATTACATGCTTCCCGGATTGAATTGTTATGTGATCGCCAGCAACAGTCATGGGGACAATCTACCAGACTGCTTCCCATTGTCATACCACCACCGACTGTCCTACCCAAAGTCGGTCCGCTCCTCCCGGCATGGACAATACCGCATTCTGCCCCAGATAAATCTTGCCGTCGGAGGCGCGGCGCTTTTGCACCAACAAAGCCTGCAGGCTGGCATCCTTTTCGGCGGTATCCGGATCCAGGGAAGGGATCACGCAGCGGGAACATGGCTTGACCAAAGCAAACACTGTTCCACTTATCTGGATTTTTGACCATTCATCTTCAGCAAATGCCGATTTTGCGCCGCCAATCACAATATTGGGCCGGAATCGTCGCCAGTCAACCGGTCTGCCCCACCAAGCCGACAACTGATCCAGACTGGCCTGCGACGCCACGAGAAACGGAAAACCGTCAGAAAATGACGTAAAATGTCCATCACCCGCCCATGCCTTATCAACCGGTCGTTGCGAGTGGGTGGGGAAAAAGACCAACCGCGCCTTCACCCCGAGAAATTCTTCAAACCAGGCATCCGCTGTTGCGCTGACCGTTTCCGCCCATACCTCATCGTTCCATACCGTCACCTTCACCGGCTGAGGATTATCGGGAACCGCCAGCATTTCCGGTCTTCCCGGAGCCGAGACCCGCAAACACTCTTTCTCTACACCAGCCTGAATCAACGCCATGCGCGGCAGTTTCCGCTGGCTCAGGAATTGCCCCCCGGCATCCACCAGCATCCAGCGCCGGTCCCACTCCAGTCCCCATGAGGTCAGGCGCGCCTCCGGCAGACTGGTGCCGGCAGCAGACTTCAGCGGGTACACGGCAAGTCGCGAAATGTGCAAGGTCATGGTGATCCCTTCTCCATACAGACGGACAACGGGTTGAAACTCCAGATTCCAGAAAGCAGAAAGCCCCGACAAGCGGGGCTTTCTGAACCGGCAGAGCTGATCTTACACCAGCTTTTCCAGTTGCGGCACGATGTCGAACAGGTCGCCAACAATGCCATAGTCAGCCACGGAGAAGATCGGGGCTTCTTCGTCCTTGTTGATGGCGACGATGACCTTGGAGTCCTTCATGCCGGCCAAGTGCTGGATGGCGCCGGAAATACCGACAGCGACATACAGTTGCGGGGCCACGATCTTGCCGGTCTGACCGACCTGCATGTCGTTCGGCACGAAACCGGCATCAACGGCAGCGCGGGAGGCGCCGACGGCGGCGCCCAGCTTGTCGGCCAGGCTGTACAGGATCTTGAAGTTGTCGCCGTTGCCCATGCCGCGGCCGCCGGAAACGACGATCTTGGCGGCGGTCAGTTCCGGACGATCGGACTTGGCCAGCTCTTCGGACACAAACTTGGAGGTACCGGCGTCCGTGGCGGAGCCCACGGCTTCCACGGCGGCGGAGCCACCGGTAGCAGCGGCGGCGTCAAAGCCGGTGGCGCGCACGGTGATCACCTTGATGCTGTCGGAGGACTGCACCGTGGCGATGGCGTTACCGGCGTAAATCGGACGCTCGAAGGTGTCGGCGCTGACCACCTTGGTGATTTCCGAGATCTGACCGACGTCCAGCAGGGCAGCGACGCGGGGAGCGAAGTTCTTGCCGGTGGTGGTGGCGGCAGCCAAGATATGGCTGTAGCCCTTTCCGAGTTCGGCGACCAGCAGGCTGACATTTTCGGCCAGCTGATTGGCGTAGGCGGCGTTGTCGGCGACCAGCACCTTGGACACGCCGGCAATGGCGGCGGCGGCCTGGGCGGCGCCTTGGCAGTTGCTGCCGGCAACCAGCACGTGGACATCACCACCGATGGCCTTGGCGGCGCTGACGGTGTTCAGGGTAGCGCCCTTCAGGGAGGCGTTATCGTGTTCTGCGTAAACCAGGACTGCCATGATTAGATCACCTTCGCTTCGTTCTTCAGCTTGGCCACGAGTTCGTCAACGGTCTTGACTTTGATACCGGCGGAACGCTCGGCCGGCGGCTCGACCTTGAGGGTCTTGATGCGCGGGGTGACATCAACGCCGAAATCAGCCGGAGTCTTGACGTCCAGCGGCTTCTTCTTGGCCTTCATGATGTTCGGCAACGCCGCGTAGCGCGGCTCGTTCAGGCGCAGGTCGGTGGTGACCACAGCCGGGAGATTCAGCTCGACAGTCTGTGCGCCGCCATCGATTTCACGGGTGACGACGGCCTTGCCGCCTTCCACCTTCAGCAC
>CAZPZK010000097.1:0-3348 GCA_964591095.1 uncultured Moraxellaceae bacterium
GCATGGAGATGCTGGAACACGTTCCCGATCCCGCGTCGGTGATCCGCGCCTGCCAGCAACTGGTAAAGCCAGGGGGGCACGTCTTTTTCTCAACGATCAACCGCAATCCCAAGTCCTACCTGTTCGCGATTGTCGGCGCGGAATATGTGTTGCGCATGCTGCCCAAAGGCACGCATGAATACGCCAAGTTTATCCGCCCATCCGAACAGGCCTCCTGGATTCGCGCCGCCGGATTGAACCTGCGGGAAAGCACCGGGCTGCACTACAACCCGCTGACCAAATACTACTGGTTGGCCCCGAACGTCGATGTCAATTACATGGTCCACACCATCGCTGAATAAATAGTAAAACCCAATGAAAAGCGGGGCCTTAGGCCCCGTTTTTCATGTCGCGTCACACCGTGGATCAGGTGGACTGTTCCAGCAGCATGTTGCGGATGTGACCGATCGCCTTGGTCGGATTCAGACCCTTCGGGCAAACGCTCACGCAGTTCATGATGCCACGGCAACGGAACAGGCTGAACGGATCATCCAGACGGGCCAGACGCTCGGCGGTACGGGTGTCACGGCTGTCGATGATGAAACGGTAGGCCTGCAGCAGCGCCGACGGACCCAGGAACTTGTCCGGATTCCACCAGAACGACGGGCAGGAGGTGGAGCAGCACGCGCACAGGATACACTCGTACAGGCCGTCCAGCTTCTTGCGGTCTTCCTGCGATTGCAGGCGTTCCGTGGGAGGCGCCGGGGTGTCGTTGATGACATAGGGCACGACCTTCTTGTACTGGTCGTAGAACATGTCCATTTCCACCACCAGGTCACGAATGACCGGCAGGCCGGGCAGCGGACGCAGCACGATCTTCTTCGGCAGGGTGTTCATGTTGATCAGGCAGGCCAGACCATTCTTGCCGTTGATGTTCATGCCGTCGGAACCGCAGATGCCTTCGCGGCAGGAACGGCGGAAGCTCAGGGTTTCGTCCAGCGTCTTCAGCTTGATCAGCGCGTCGAGCAGCATGCGCTCGGAGCCGTCCAGCGTCAGCTCGTAGGTCTGGAAGTACGGAGCCTGATCCTTGTCCGGGTTGTAACGGTAAACTTCAAAAATGCGAACTTCACTCATGATTTTCTCTCGAATCCGGGCCAGGCATCAGAAGGTACGCGGCTTGGGCGGCACGGTGTCCACCGTCAGCGGCTTCAGCTTCACCGGCTTGTAGTCCAGACGGTTGCCGTCCTTGTACCACAAGGTGTGACGCATCCACTCCTTGTCGTTACGGCCCAGCGGGCACTCCGGATCGGTCAGCGGACGCTCGTAGTCGACCACGGTGTGGGCGCCGCGGCATTCCTTGCGGGCGGCGGCGGAAATGATGGTCGCCTTGGCGGCTTCGATCAGGTTCTGCAGCTCCAGCGCCTCGATGCGGGCGGTGTTGAACACCTTGGACTTGTCCTTGAGGTGAATGTTCTGCACGCGCTTTTCGATTTCCAGGATCTGGGTGACACCGGCATCAAGCAGCGCCTGGGTGCGGAACACCCCGGCATGGGCCTGCATGGCGCGACGCATGTCGTTGGCCACATCCTGGCAGTATTCACCGGAAGTCGAATTGTCGAGCTTGGCGATACGGGCCAGCGTCTTGTCCAGCGCATCAGCTGGCAGCGGCTTGTGCACGGCGGATTCGCGACGCACGGTTTCGATGATGTGGTCGCCGGCGGCCTTGCCGAACACGATCAGGTCGAGCAGCGAGTTGGTGCCCAGGCGGTTCGCGCCGTGCACGGAGACGCAGGAGCATTCGCCGATGGCGTAGAAGCCCTTGACCACGGTATTGGGATCGCCGTCCTTCGGAGCGACCACCTGACCGTTGATGTTGGTCGGGATACCGCCCATCTGGTAGTGAATCGTCGGCACAACCGGGATCGGTTCCTTGGTGCAGTCAACGTTGGCGAAGTTCTTGCCGATTTCGTACACCGAGGGCAAACGCTTGTGGATGGTTTCCGCGCCCAGGTGGGTCAGGTCGAGCACCACATAATCGCCGTTGGGACCGCAGCCGCGACCTTCCTTGATTTCCTGGTCCATGCAGCGGGACACGAAGTCACGCGGCGCCAGGTCCTTCAGGGTCGGAGCGTAGCGTTCCATGAACGGCTCGCCGTTCTTGTTGCGCAGCAGGCCGCCTTCACCGCGGCAGCCTTCGGTCAGCAGCACGCCGGCGCCGGCGACGCCGGTCGGGTGGAATTGCCAGAATTCCATGTCTTCCAGCGGAATGCCGGCGCGGGCAGCCATGCCGAGGCCGTCGCCGGTATTGATGAAGGCATTGGTGGAGGCTTGGTAAATGCGACCCGCGCCGCCGGTGGCGAACAGGGTGCACTTGGCCTGGAACACGGCGACATCACCGGTTTCCAGGTCAATGGCGGTAACACCCAGCACATCGCCGTTTTCGTCGCGGATCAGGTCCAGCGCAATCCATTCCACAAAGAACTGGGTATTGGACGCCACGTTTTGCTGGTACAGCGTGTGCAGCAGCGCATGGCCGGTACGGTCGGCGGCGGCGCAGGCGCGCGGCACCGGCTTTTCACCGTAGTTGGACGAGTGGCCGCCGAACGGACGCTGGTAAATGGTGCCGTCTTCGTTACGGTCGAAGGGCATGCCCATGTGTTCCAGCTCGTACACCATCTTCGGTGCTTCGCGGCACATGTATTCGATGGCATCCTGGTCGCCCAGCCAGTCGGAACCCTTCACGGTATCGTAGAAGTGGTAGTGCCAGTTGTCGTCGCCCATGTTGCCGAGCGAGGCGCCAATGCCGCCCTGCGCCGCCACGGTGTGCGAACGGGTCGGGAAAACCTTGGTCAGCACGGCGACACTGAGGCCGGCGCGCGCCAGTTGCAGGGACGCGCGCATGCCGGAGCCGCCGCCGCCGACGATCACGGCATCAAACGTGAGGGTACGGATATTCTTCGCCATTGCTTAATTTCCCCAGAAAATCTTCAGGCCCCAGACGACGTACACAAAGATCAGCACACCCATGCCGATCTGGGCCAGGAACCGCAGGAAGGTTGCCTTGCTGCCCATCTGACGCACAGTCAGGTAGTCGGTGGTAATGGTCCACAGTCCGACCCAGGCGTGACCGGCCAGCGAGGCCAGGGCCAGCAGGCCGAAAATGCGCATGCAGGTGCTGCCCATGAAGGCGGACCAGTTCTCGAAGGTCACATCGCCCTGAAGGGCGATCCAGCCGAGGACCACGACAAAGTAAACCGCCAGGATGACGGCGCTGACGCGCTGGACAATCCAGTCGCTCATGCCGGAACGGCTAAAACTCGTTGCGCTATTCATTTACAGCACCACCCAGACAAAGGCCAGAGCAATGGA
>CAZPZK010000097.1:3448-9244 GCA_964591095.1 uncultured Moraxellaceae bacterium
AACTCGTTGCGCTATTCATTTACAGCACCACCCAGACAAAGGCCAGAGCAATGGAAACGGCGGACACGCCGAGGGCGGCCTTCGCGAGGTTGCGGCCGCTTTCCAGTTCTTCCGCGATGCCGAAGTCCATCACCAGATGCTTCAGGCCGACAAAGAAGTGGTACAGCAGACCGGCCAGCGTGACGAACACCAGGAAACGACCGATGAATCCACCGAACACGTCTTCCTTGATGGCGGCAAAACTTTCCGGGGATTCCAGCGAGCCCTGCAATATGTAAAGCAGAACGGGAATCAGCAGGAAGATGACGATGCCGGAGATACGGTGCAGGATCGAGGCAATCGCCACCGGCGACTTCAGATTGACCGCCAGGACCAGGTCCGGCGACAAATTGACAGGTCTGTTGCTTTTCACAGCGTGCATCCTGTGGTTGGGGCCCTTGTGGGGCTGGAATCAAGGAAAAAACAGCGTAATCGCGCGTCCGATGGCGGCGTTGCCAACGAGGCAGGCGGCGCGGAATTATAGACTTCCCGCCCCCGGATTACAAACTGATACAGTTCGCGACAAAACACCGCAACACACATTCACAATCGTACAGTAATCCGCACGGGCCAACCCGTGTTCAAAATACGGACAAAATAGTTTCCACATGTGAACAGAAGCGGCATATACGACCTTCGTCGCCCCTGTGCTTGATTGACAAAATCGCTACAAACCTTAAGCTAGGCGCGTTTTATGCATCCCGTGTCATGACCGCGGCGTCGACCCCGGCCGGCGCACCATCCCGGTGCCCAGCGAACGCTGCCATTTGCGCTGAGAAAAACAGGAGAACGCCATGTCTGGCAAAAAAGCCACGCTAACCATCGGTGACAAGAGCCTGGACCTCCCCGTCCACAGCGGCACCCTGGGCCCGGACGTCATTGATGTCAAAGACGTCCTGTCGAACGGTTATTTCACCTACGACCCCGGCTTCATGGCTACCTCCGCCTGTGAATCCAAGATCACCTTCATTGACGGCGACAAGGGCATCCTGCTGCACGGCGGCTATCCCATCGAGCAACTGGCCGAAAAGTCCGACTACCTCGAAACCTGCTACCTGCTGCTGAACGGCGAACTGCCGAATGCCGCGCAGAAAGCCGACTTCGTCAACCGCGTCATGAACCACACCATGGTTCACGAGCAGCTCCAGTTCTTCTACCGCGGTTTCCGTCGCGACGCCCACCCGATGGCCGTCATGTGCGGCGTGGTCGGCGCCCTGTCCGCCTTCTACCACGACAACCTGGACATCAACGATCCGGAGCACCGCCGCATCGCCGCCATCCGTCTCATCGCCAAGATGCCGACCATGGCCGCCATGAGCTACAAGTACTCCTCCGGCCAGCCGTTCATGTATCCGCGCAACGATCTGGGCTACGCCGAGAACTTCCTGCGCATGATGTTCGCCACGCCGTGCGCCGACTATGAAGTCAACCCGATCATCGCCAAGGCGATGGACCGCATTTTCGTGCTGCACGCCGACCATGAGCAAAACGCCTCGACCTCGACCGTTCGCCTGACCGGCTCCACCGGCGCCAATCCCTACGCCTGTATCGCCGCCGGCATCGCCGCGTTGTGGGGCCCGTCGCATGGCGGCGCCAACGAAGCCGTGCTGAAGATGCTCGACGAAATCGGCGACGTCTCCAAGCTGGATGACTTCATCAAGCGCGTCAAGGACAAGAACGACAGCACCAAGCTGATGGGCTTCGGCCACCGCGTCTACAAGAACTTCGACCCGCGCGCCAAGGTTATGAAGCAGACCTGCGACGAAGTGCTGACCGCGCTCGGCATCAACGACCCGCAACTCGAACTGGCCATGAAGCTGGAAGAGATCGCCCTGAACGACGAGTACTTCGTGTCGCGCAAGCTGTACCCGAACGTCGACTTCTACTCCGGCATCATCCTCAAGGCCATCGGCATCCCCACCAGCATGTTCACCGTGATCTTCGCCCTGGGCCGCACGCCGGGCTGGATCGCCCACTGGCTGGAAATGCACTCCGCTCCGTACAAGATCAGCCGTCCGCGCCAGCTGTACACCGGCCCGGTGCAGCGTGACTTCGTGCCGATGGACAAGCGCTAAGCTTCTCATTGTCATGAAACAGACCCGGGGCCGCTTATGCGGCCCTTGGTTTTTGTGGAAGCCGGATTCAGGAGCACACCATGAAAGTCGCCTTTATCGGCCTGGGCAACATGGGTTTTCCCATGGCCGGACATCTCGCCGCGCAGGGTCATGAGGTCACCGTCTATAACCGCACTGTCGCCAAGGCGGATCTCTGGCGACGTCAATACGGCGGCAACAAGGCGTCGACACCGGCCGAAGCTGCCGTTCACGCTGATTTCGTGTTCACCTGTGTCGGCAACGATGACGACCTCAGCCAGGTGGTGCTGGGTGAAACCGGGGCCATCCAAGGCATGAGGTCCGGCTCCGTGCTGATCGACCACTCGACCGTTTCCGCCACCCTGTCGCGCGACCTCGCCAATATCCTGGCCGGTGGTGGGATGGCTTTTGTCGATGCCCCGGTTTCCGGCGGCCAGCAAGGCGCGCAACGCGGCCAACTCAGTATCATGTGCGGCGCGGATGAAGCAGTTTTCAACCGTGTTGAACCCTTGCTGGCCTGCTATGGCAAGGCGGTCGTGCGTATGGGCGGGGTCGGTAGCGGTCAGTTGACGAAGATGGTCAACCAGATCTGCGTGGCCGGGCTGATCGAGGCGCTGGCGGAAGGCTTGCACATCGCGGAAAAAGCCGGTCTTGACGCCGCGAAGGCCATGCAGGTCATCGGCCAGGGCGCCGCTTCCTCCTGGCAGCTGGTCAACCGCCACGCCACCATGTTGGCTGATGAATACAACCACGGATTCGCCGTCGACTGGATGCGCAAGGACCTGGACATTTGCCTGGAGGAAGCCGCCGGACTGGGCATCACCCTGCCCGTCACCGCGCAGGTCAATGACTATTACCGGGAACTCCAGGCCATGAACGGCGGGCGCTGGGATACCTCCAGCCTGCTTCGTCGGCTGAAACATACCTGATACACCACCGGGCCTGCTTCTTGCATGGATCATTCATCGCCTTCACGATATACTTTCCGAAAGCTCCTGCATTGACGGACGGGTATGAAAGCCTCCCTGCATCTCAATCTCGGTCAGAACCTGACCATGACCCCGCAATTGCAACAGGCCATCCGCCTGCTGCAACTGTCCACGATTGAACTGCAACAGGAAATCCAGAGCGCCCTGGACTCCAACCCGCTGCTGGAGCTGGCCGAGGACAACGATAATCCGCCTGATCGCCCGGCTGCCGGCGAACAGGAAGCCGCCGGCCAGGCATCGGAAGAATTCGGCGACCATGCCGCCGACGAAAGCACCGGCCTGGATATGGACGCCCCGCGCGACATACCGGAAGAACTGCCGGTCGACAGTGCCTGGGACGACATCTTCACCGGCAACAGCAGCAACACGGCCGCGGGTCCCGACGACAATGACGAAGGCTTTGAGGCCCGTTCCGCCGCGCCGGAAACGCTCTATGACCATCTGCTCTGGCAAGTCAACCTGACCCCCTTCACGCTGACGGACAAGGCCATCGCCGTCTGCATCATCGACTCCCTCGACGAAAACGGTTATCTGACATCCAGCCTCGATGACGTGCTGGATGCCGTCTGCCGCTTGCTGCCGGCGGCCGAGATTGAAGAAGATGAAGTGATAGCGGTGCTGCACCGCGTACAACAGTTTGATCCCCCCGGCGTCGCCGCGCGCGACCTGCGCGAATGCCTGCTGATCCAGCTCGGCCAACTGCCGGAATCAACCCCGGCGCGCGATGCCGCCCTGCTGATCGTGGGCGAACACCTGCAATTGCTGGGCAACCATGATCAGGCCGGACTACTGAAAAAGGCGCGCCTGACCGAAACCCAGTTGCAAGCCGCCGTCAGCCTGATCCAGACGCTCAACCCCTATCCCGGTGGTCAGATCGGCGCCGGCGAATCCAACTACATCACGCCGGACGTCATCGTCACCCGCAGCCACCAGCGCTGGAAAGTCGAGCTCAATCCGGAAACCGCGCCCCGTGTCCGTATCAACACCAGTTACGCCAGCCTGGTCCGCCGCGCGGATAACAGCGCCGACAACCAATATCTGCGCAACCACCTGCAAGAAGCGCGCTGGTTCCTGAAGAGCCTGCAAAGCCGTCACGAAACCCTGCTCAAGGTCGCCACCTGCATCGTCGAGCATCAGCGCGGCTTTCTTGAAAAAGGACCGGAGGCCATGAAGCCGATGGTATTGCGGGACGTCGCGGATGAAGTGGAACTGCATGAGTCCACCGTGTCCCGCGTCACGACGCAGAAATTCATGCATACCCCGCAGGGAATTTTCGAGCTGAAGTACTTCTTCTCCAGCCATGTCGGCACCAGCTCCGGCGGCGAATGCTCCTCCACCGCCATCCGCGCCATGATCAAGAAACTGGTCAGCCAGGAGGATCCGCGCAAACCCCTGTCCGACAACAAGATCGCCGACCTGCTTCAGGAACAGGGAATCGAAGTGGCCCGCCGCACCATCGCCAAGTATCGTGAATCGCTTAACATTCCTTCATCCAGTGACAGAAAACGCTTGCTATGACGCAAGGATTCTCGCTACATTCGAGTTGTGGAACAGACATTTAGCCTCACGATTCGTTACAGTTTCATCACAGTTTGCTGAACGGATCCTGACTAATACTGGCTTTTGGCGGAGGACATGCTTCGCAAGGCCGATCGGTACGCCGCCCGACCCTGAGCGCAGGTTCTCCTCTACTGTCGCAACAACAACACGAGGAATGGTCTTATGCAAATGACTATCAGCGGGCATCATGTGGAAGTCACCCCGGCCTTGAAAGAGTACGTCCAGAGCAAACTGGCGCGCGTGGAGCGCCACTTTGACCACATCACCAGCATGCAAGTGATCCTCAGCATCGAAAAGCTGGCGCAAAAGGCCGAAGCCACCATCCGTATCGCCGGCGCCGAACTGTTCGCCAACGCCGAATCCCCGGACATGTACGCCGCGATCGACCTGCTCTCTGACAAGCTTGACCGACAGATCGTCAGGCACAAGGAAAAGCTGAAGAGTCACCATTAAGGCTCGACAACACCAATACCCGCCGCGACGCGGGTATTGGCTTATAAGAACAACATGAAATCCGCTCCCTCTAGTCACGCTGTCACATCCACTCTCCCGTTTTTGTCCCGCAAGGCACGCGTCAACGCGCCCCGTTGTCACGGCATCCTGTAATGATTCGGAAAGCATCATGAGCCTCACCCCAATTGACGATATCAAGAACGCGCTGATCAAGGGACAATGGGAGGACGCCCTGCAATTGGCGGACACACTGCGCTCACGCCAGGCTCCCGCTTCCGGCGATGACCTTTCCCGGTATATTCAATATGCCCGGCTCATGAAGGACGGGCTGGCGCGGGCCCGCGAACAGCAGGGCGAGGACGCCATCCGTTTCATCCGGGAGGCCATCGCCTTGATACCCGCCCTGCCCTCGGCCTACAACCCCTTGGGCAACCTGTATCTGGAACAGGGACAATTCGGCATGGCGGAAAACACCTACCGGCAGGCCGTTCACTACTCGCCCGACTCCCCGTATGCCTGGTGCAACTTGGGCATCGCGCTCCTGGCGCAGGAACGCATCCCGGAAGCCTTACCGCCCCTGCGGAAGTCCATCGCCATCAAACCGGATTTTGCCTACGCCCATGCCATGCTGGGAGATGCCTGTCTGGCCACGGGCGATGCGG
>CAZPZK010000098.1:0-2969 GCA_964591095.1 uncultured Moraxellaceae bacterium
ATGTGAGACCCTGTCTACCCTGCGGTTTTGACCCGATGATGTGGTAGTCTCGCCCCTGCGCCAGCCAAAGGAAATTTGACGGGTGGCGCCGTCGGGTCAGACTTTATCACGGTTTTTTTCATCGGGAGAAAATGGAAGATGTTGTCGGAAATGAACAACAGCAGGCAGCGCGGGGCCGTTCAACTGCCCGTGGTCATTATGGCCCTGGGCGCTCTGGTCCTCCTGCTGGCGGTGGTCAGTTTTTTTCAATCCAGGGCGCATGATCAGAGAATGCAGGAGTTGCAACAAAAATCCGAGGCGGCTTCCCTTCCGGCGCCAAGCCCTGACAATGCCACGGGCACCAGCCAGGTGGTGACAAGCCAGCCGCAAATGGCGGAAAAGCCGGCTTCCATGTCGAGCGCGGATCGAGCGCTGGTCCGGGAGCAGGTTGGCAAGTTAACTGCGGCCTGGAGCAATTTCCAGAGCGCCAAACCGTCGTCGGTGCTATCGGACAGCAGCAATCTGTCGACAGAAATCGCCACGTTGCGGAGCATCCGGTCGGATTTCGAGAGTCTCAGCGTTGAGAGTTGCCTGAGTCCGGCCAAGTCGGAAATCAGCCAGGCGATGTCGATGACGATCGAGGGGTTGTCCGCGTATTTGCAATCGAAGGATGCCGGTCAGAATCAACTGATCCGGGCCTCTGTCGATGCGGATAAGCTGATCGAGTCTGCCTATGACAAGATGAACTCGTGCCAGAACCGGTGAAATCCGTGTTCCCGACAAGGCGGGTTTGACTGGGGAAATGATTTTCCCCGCCCATCGCCAAGGACAGCCCCATGCCCTTTTTCCGCTACGAAGCCGTCGATGCCGACGGCAAGCCGACTACTGATTTTCAGGATGCGGCAACCGTCAGGACGGCTTACGCTGCCCTGCGCGATGCCGGCCTCGGAGATATCAGGATTTTGGACACGCAAACCGGCGCGGCCATTGATGACGCGTACCTTCGCGGGCTGTCCGAGAAAGAGCGGAAGGAGTATGCCGAATTCCTGACGCGGTTCCGTCAGGGGGAAGATCACCGAACCCTATGGCGGCGATCCTTGTTGCAGGGCATGCGAGAAGCCATCATTGAGGGCCGCTCGACCCACATCCTATTGGCCTTGGTGCTTCTGTTCTGTCTGTGGCAGCAATTCTGGTTCGGCGTGGCCGGGGTTGTGCTGTTCTATGGCGTATTGGCTGTGCAGACAGTCAGGGCTTTGCGCTGGTACGACCTGTATCAGGACATGCTGATGGCCCAGGTTGCCGGGCAATGGCCAAAAGCACTGTCGCTGATTGCGCGGCTTCGCGCCAACACGTTGATGCTGCAACAGACGGATGTCGGGCTGGACTTCGAGGAGGCCGCGATCCGGGCACGGCAGGGCGGGGATATAGGGCAGATAATCGCTGGCCTTGCCGCCTGGCGGGAGCGCTTGGCCGACCATCCTGGAGCCTTTGAGTCCAGGTCGTTGGGTGTCTATATTGCCGGCGGTCACTTCGACCGCTATGTCACAGCGGCCCGGCAGGCCATGGATGCCTTGCCGGAAGACCCCTCGCGTCGGATGGATCTCGCCTTGGCGGAGGCTCGATTCGGGAGTGCCGCCGAGGCGCGCTCGGCGCTGGATACGCTGGATCAGTCGCTGCTGAATGAAAACCTGCAGTTCTTCAGCCAGTGGGTTGAAGGACTGATTGCCTTGCGAAACGGTGACAATGCCAAGGCGCTGTCAGAACTATGGAAGGCCCTGTCCACCCTGCGCGGGGAGGCTTCCACACCGCCTCCGCCCTCGGTGCCCCTGGCGCTGGTGGCGGGTGCGTATTGCCTGGCGCTGGCCCGGTCAGGACGGAAAGGGGAAGCGGCCCGCATTATGACGGAAGTTTGGCCCCTGCTGCGGCTTCATGGTTATCAGGGCCTTGCGGGCATGATGCCGTCCTTGCAGATGGAAGTTGGCGCTCCCGCGACGGTTTCATGACGTTCCGGAGAATGGCAGAATATCGCGCCTTCCCCCCGATTGCCGGATAGCGCCGCCTGCGCTTATGCTTGCCCCGGGCACCTCGATCGCCCGGACCGGCAACAAGGAAAGCCCCCATGCCCTTTTTTCACTATGAAGCCACCGACAGCCAGGGTCAGCCGGTTTGCGGATATCAGGACGCGGCAACTGTACAGGCGGCTCACGATGCCCTGACTTTGGCCGGTCATCGCGATATCCGCATTATGGACAGTCTGACCCGTGCGGCCATGGATGACGCCTTTCACCGGAACCAGTCCGCGGAGCAGCTCCGGGAAGGCGCGGAAGTCCTGAAACGATACCAGGCCAACCCGCGAGGCGAGCTGCGACGGATGGCATGGACGGCCATTCGTCAGTCGGTCGCGGAGAACCGCGCCTTTCATCTGGTGATGGCCGCGTTGCTGCTCGTTTTCCTGTGGCGCGGCTTCTGGCTGGGCCTGGCCGGCTGGGTGCTGGTATATGCGATCCCGACGGTGCTGATTATCCGGGTGCTACGCTGGTTCGATCACTATCGGGCCATGGAGATGGCGCAAGTGAACGGGGAGTGGAACCGGGCATTGACGCTGATCGACCGGCTCCGCGCCAACAAGCAGATGTGCGATGAACCTAACGTCCAACTGGATTTCAAGGAGGCCGCCATCCGCGTGCGGCTGGGCGGGGAGGTGGACGACCTCATCGCCGGATTGTCTCCCTGGCGGGAAAGGCTGGCCGACCAGCCCGGCGCCTTCGAAGCCGCATCGCTGGGGATTTACCTCGCGGGCGGTCGCTATGATCAGTATCTCGCCGCCGCGCGTCATAGCCTGGAAGCCGCGCCTGACGATCCGACGCGCCAGATCGATATGGCGCTGGCCGAGGCCCGTTTCGGCTCCCTAGCCGAAGCCCGCGACGAATTGGCAAAGGTTAATCCGGCCTTGCTGAGTGAAGGTCTGCTGATCTGCAGGCAATGGATCG
>CAZPZK010000098.1:3069-9238 GCA_964591095.1 uncultured Moraxellaceae bacterium
AACGGCAGGGCGCTGGTCGAACTGGAACAGGTCATGACCGCTCTTCAAGGCAAGGTGGCCAAGGCGCCGAAGGCGGGCGTGCCGCTGGTGCTGGCGACGGGCGCATATTGCCTGGCGCTGGCCCGGTCGGGACGGAAGGAGGAGGCCGCCCGGAGACTGGCGGAAGCCTGGCCACTGCTGCGGTTGCATGGGCCTCTGGGCTTCGATGGCATGATGGCCCAGCTGCGGCAGGAGGTCGGTGTGCCCGTCACACCGGCCTGACGCCGGCTTATTTGCCGCCAAAGCCCCGGGCCGCGTTGCTGCTCTTTTTCCAGTGGCGTGGCATAGCCTGGAAGCCGCGCCGGACGATCCAACTCGCCAGATCGATATGGCGCTGGCCGAGGCCCGTTTCGGTTCCGTGGCCGAAGCCCGCGACGAATTGACGAAGGTTAATCCGGCCTTGCTGAGTGAAGGTCTGCTGATCTGCAGGCAATGGATCGAGGGCCTCATTGCCCTGAGAAGCGCTGACAACGGCAGGGCGCTGGTCGAACTGGAACAGGTCATGACCGCTCTTCAAGGCAAGGCGGCCACAGGATGCAGGCCGCTTGTTCTGCCAGTTCTTCCCGGCTATAACAGCTTATCCAGGGCAATTTCATGCCCGTATTGCTGCCAAGGATTGCCCTTATGCCACATTTCCTGTTTGAAGCTGTCAACAGCCAAGGCCAACCCGTTTCCGGCGCCATGGAGGCCCAAAACGCGCAAGCCGCGCACGGCAAGCTGGTGATGAGCGGGCATCGTGATATCCGCTTCCACAGTGATCAGAACACGGTTGCCATGCAGGAAGAGCTGGCCTCGCTGACCCCCGCCCAGCGCCAGGAAACGGCAAAGGCCATGGTCAAATACAGTAATGAGTCCACAGCCCGCTCCACCCGCCTGAATACCCTGATCGAGGTGGCTCAGCGAAATCGTTTTTTCCTGCTGTTTGTGGGAGCGTTGGCGATTTATGACATTTCACAGGCTAAATGGTTGGCTGCCGTGGTCATGGCGGTTTTCTTGGCTAGCCCCTTCCTGATCACGCTCTGGCGGTTACGCAAGCTTGACCTCTACCAGATGTTGCAGAAAGCCATGGTTGACGGCGAATGGGACGAATCCCTGACGCTGATCACCCGGCTGAGAGCCAAGAAGGATTTGAACCGCTCCCTGCTGATGGACCTGGATGTGCGCGAAGCGCAGATACATGCCCGCCTGGGAGGCAATGTGGATGAGCTCATTGCCGGCCTCGACCATTGGCGGGTGGAGTTGGCGGACAAGCCAGGCACTTTTGAAGCCCGGTTGATCAGCATCTTCCTGGCTGCCAAGCAATATGACCGTTATATCGCGGGTGCCCGCGCCAGCCTGGCAGGTGCGCCTACAGATGCCTCACGCGTGATTGAGCTTGCCATGGCGGAAGCCCGTTTCGGCAGTGTGGCGGAAGCCCGCTTGCTGCTGGATGCAGTCGACACGCGGGTGATGACCGACCTTGCCGTCAAGTATGTGCATTGGGTGGAAGGCCTGATTGCCCTGAAAAACGGAGATAATCCACGGGCTGTATCAGAGTTGGCGCAGGTTGTTGCTGCGTTTCGCGAGTTGTCCGTCAAGTTGCCGATGGCAGTGGGTACGTTGGCGCTCAGCGCTGGGGCCAATTGTCTGGCACTGGCCCGCCTTGGCCGGCGTGAGGAGGCAGCCACGCTATTGGCCGAGGTGTGGAAGGTGCTGGTGCTGCATGCGGATGAAGCATTGCTGGCGTCCCTGACCCAAGAGGTCGGAACGCCTCCCATGGCGTGATGGCGGCCTATTTCCCGCCAAACCCCCGGATCACCCTGATCAGCGCTGCCTTCTGCTCGGCATTCAGTTTGTCGCGGTAGGCGGGCATGATCCGCGGCCCGTCATTGATTTCTTCCAGGATATCCGCGTCCGCCATCTTCCGTTGCCAGTCCGGGCTGGCGAAGTTGCGGGCGAAATACAGATAACCGCGCCAGTTGTCGGCCTGTCCCGTATCGCCGTGGCACTTGGCGCAATGCTCGCGGTAGAGTGCCGGGCCGTCAGCGGCGGCGGCGGAGACGCCGAGGGTCAGCAGCGCCAGCAGGGCGCCGGTACGTGTGTTCAACGGGATCATTCGGGAATTCCTTGAAGAGCGGGGCCGCCGGCAGGACGGCCGATGCCGTCAGCATAGCCGATTCCGCCATTCCCCACCGGACAAAAAGTGGTGTATTGTCCGACGCTTCTGTCTGGCGCCTGATCCGGCGGCAGGCGTTACCGCCGCCCGCGCCACCGCGACCGGAGATCCCGGCCGGTGGCGGCGGCCTGTTCAGGAAACCCGCCCATGAACCCGAATGCTCCCGCCCTGGGAATCGCCGCGGTTGCCGGTTATATCCCCGACGGTTATCTCGACAACCTCGACCGCGCCGCCGCGCTGGATGCCGGTGAAGACCTGCTGCGTGACAAGATCGGCGTGCTGCGCGTGGCGCGCAAGCGCGCCGATGAAGAAACCTCCGACCTCGCTGTTGCCGCCGTGCGCACGCTGCTGGCGAGCGGCGCGCTCCGCGCCGAGGACGTCGACTGCCTGGTGGTGGTGACGCAGAACCCCGACGGTCACGGCCTGCCCCACACCTCCGCCCGCGTCCACGGCAAGCTCGGACTCTCCACCCGTTGCGCGGTGTTCGATCTCTCGCTGGGCTGTTCCGGCTATGTCTACGGGCTGTCGGTGATCACCGCGCTGATGCAGGCGCAGGGGCTGCGCTGTGGCCTGCTGGTCACCGCCGACCCCTATTCCAAGATCATCAACCCGCATGACCGCAACACCAGCCTGCTGTTCGGCGACGCCGCTGCCGCGACGCTGATCACTGACCGGCCGGTGTGGCGCATCGGCCGCTTCGATCTGGGCAGCGACGGCAGCTTTGCCGATGATCTGGCCGTGCCGGTCCATAGCCCGTATTTCCACATGAACGGCCGCGCCGTGCTCAACTTCTCCGCGCGCAAGGTGCCGGAAAGCATCCTGCACGCGCTGGAAATCAATGGCGTGGCGTTGGCGGAGGTGGACCGCTTCCTGCTGCATCAGGGCAGCCGCCATGTGGTGCACCAGATTGCACGGCGGCTGGGCGTGCCGGATGAAAAGGCGCCCTTCCGGGCGACGGACTACGGCAACACCGTGTCGTCGTCCATCCCGCTGCTGTTGGCGCATGACGTGACGCGCGACGACCGTTGCCTGGTGTTGTCCGGCTTCGGTGTCGGCATCTCCTGGGGATCGACGGTGCTGTGGCGCGCCTGAGTCAGCCGCGCTCGAAGGGCGCGGTGGCGAGCAGATGCCGCGCCTGGTCCTCCGCCACGGGTTTCGAGAAGAAGTAGCCCTGGCCGTAATCGCAGTCCAGGCTGACCAGCCGCTCGACATGCTCGTGGGTTTCCGGCCCCTCGGCGATGACGCGCATCCCCAGGTTGCGCGCCAGCAGCATGATGGTGCGGATGATTTGCAGGCATTCCTCGCTGTCGTGCATCTGCGAGACAAAGGAACGGTCGATCTTCAGCACGTTGGCGGGAATGCGGTGCAGGTAGTTCAGCGACGAGTAGCCGGTACCGAAGTCGTCGATGCTCAACTGCACGCCCAGCGCCTTCAGATCGGTGAGCAATTGCAGTGCACGGTCGGCGTCGGACATCGCCATGGTCTCGGTGATTTCCAGCCGCACCGCCGCGGGGTTGACGCCGGTCTCGACCAGGATGTCCCGCACCTGTTCCGCCAGGTTGGCAAGCGAAAACAGCCGCGTCGACAGGTTGATGCTGATGGTCAGCGGCTGCTCGCGCGGGAAATCGTCATGCCAGGCGTTGAGCGTGCGGCAGGCTTCGCGCATCACCCACAGATCCAGCGGGATGATCAGGCCGGTGTCCTCGGCGATCGGGATGAAATCATTGGGATAGACCAGGCCCTTGTCGTGCCGGTTCCAGCGCACCAGGGCTTCAAAACCGCTGATGCGGCCGCTGTGCAGGTCGACGATCGGCTGGTAATGCACCACGAAGCGGTTTTCCAGCAGCGACTTGCGGATGTCGCTTTCCACGCTCATGCGCTGGAAGGCGCTGGCGTGCATCGCCTGGTCAAACAGGTCCCAGCGAGCGCCGCCCAGGCGCTTGGCGCGGTGCATGGCGAGGTCGGCGTCGCGCAGCAATTCGTCGGCGGCCTGATGCTCGGAGGCGAGGGCGATGCCGATGCTGGCGGAACAATAGACATCCTGGCTGCCGATGGCAAAGGGCTGCCGCAGCAGCTGCAGGATGTGCTCGGCCGCCTGCACGGCTTCGGCCGCGTCGTCGAGATCCTCCAGCAGGATGGCGAATTCGTCGCTGCCGAGACGGGCCAGGGTGTGCGGACCGGCCTTGCGGCTGTCGCCGCCGGACTGCAGGGTCTGGCCCAGCCGCTCGGCGATCTGGCGGATCAGGCTGTCGCCGGCCAGGTGGCCGAGGCTGTCGTTGACCACCTTGAAGCGGTCGGCGTCCACGAACAGCACCGCCAGGCGGCGGTTGTCATCCAGCTGGCAGCGCAGCAGCGCCCGGTTGAGGCGGTCCAGAAACAGCGAACGGTTGGGCAGCCGGGTCAGGCTGTCATGGAAGGCATCGTGGATGGCGCGGTCCCTGGCCTGCTGGCGCTCGGCCACGCGGCCCAGCTGCACGCCGACAAAGGCCAGCAGCGACAGCAGTCCCGGTTCCGGCTCGGCGGCCTCGGTATGGAAGAATTCCAGCACCGCCGCCACCTCCGTCCCGGCGATGACCGGAAAGGCAAACGCGGCGCGCAGGCCGCTGGTGGCGGCCGGGCGTTGCGCCAGCAGCGGCTCGCCGTCGCGGATCTCGGCGATCCACACCGGATGGCGCGAGGTCAGCGCCTGCCCCGGGAGTCCCTGTCCGGGCGCATAGCGCAGCGCCTCGCTGGCCTGGCAAAAACCGGTGGGGGCGGAGAAACCGGCGCTGTGCCACAAGGTGCTGGAGGAGAGTTGCCGGCTCGACCCCTGAACGGTCAGCCAGGCGTGGCCCAGCGGCCAGTCGAGGTAGGTACAGACCTGTTCCAGGGCAAACTGCAGCGCCTCGCGCAAGGATTCGGCCTGGTTGGCGGCGGCGGCGACGGACTCCATGAACTGCAGCTCGCGCTTGCAGACCGAGAGTTCGCGGTAGGAGCGGTTGGCGGCGCTTTCGGCCTCGATTCGCGCCAGGCGCTCGCGGTCGATGGTCTTCTGCAGGTGTTGCAGCTGGCCGTCAAATTCTGGCGAGTGGAAGCCGGTCATGCTCGGACCTCCGTCCACGCGGAGCGGGGCGGGCAGGAACCCGCGCTCCGGCATTCCGCCACCGGAATCAGGCTATTGCTTCTCACGTCGTACCCCGTCAGCCGCGCCCCGGGTCGCCGCCGCGGCGGGCAGGGCGCGTTATTATGATTGGAAAAAGCGCTAGGGCGTGGGCGACCGGCGGCCGGCGGCCGGGGCGCTTCAGGGGGTGCCTGATCAAGCCGTAGTCCCTTAACTGTATAGCAAAGCTTTGCACGCTCTGCAAACGCCGGAGCCGTTTGCGGCGCGCATGACCTTAGATGAATCCGGTATTTGTCTCTGACGGCGCGCTGTGGCAAGGTTGGGTGCTTCACGATGGTGCATTTCAGGAGGAATGACATGAAAATTGAAACCCTGGCCGTTCACGCCGGTTACAGTCCCGATCCGACCACCAAGTCCGTGGCCGTCCCCGTTTACCAGACCGTCGCCTACGCCTTCGACAGCGCCCAGCATGGCGCCGACCTCTTTGATCTCAAGGTGCCGGGCAATATCTATACCCGCATCATGAACCCCACCCAGGACGTGCTGGAGAAGCGTCTTGCCGCGCTGGAAGGCGGCATCGGCGCGCTGGCCGTGGCCTCCGGCATGGCGGCCATCGCCTACGCCATCCAGACTATCGCCGAGGCCGGTGACAATATCGTGTCGACCAGCCAGCTGTATGGTGGAACGTACAATCTTTTTGCCCATACCTTCCCGCAGATGGGCATCGAAGTGCGCTTCGCGGACGGCCGCGATCCCGACAGCTTTGCCGACCTGATCGACGAGCGCACCAAGGCGGTCTACTGCGAATCGATCGGCAATCCGCTGGGCAATGTGGTGGATATCCGCCGCCTGGCCTTTGTCGCCCATGCCAACGG
>CAZPZK010000099.1:0-9225 GCA_964591095.1 uncultured Moraxellaceae bacterium
CCTTGAGCTCCATCAGGGACTCCAGCGACAGGTCAAAGACCGAGTCATCGCCGGCGCGCGCGGAACCCGACCATCCGACGCCGCCCGTGATGAGGCAAAGACTCCACCGGGCCAGCACCGCGCAGGCTTTCATTTGGGCCGCCGTCGGGCTGAGGGCGGACGCAACCACTGCCCGAGCAGGGCGCGCAGCTCCTGCCGCTTGAACGGCTTGGCCAGGATGTCGTTCATGCCGCACTCCAGACAGGCCATGCGCTCCTCGGCCAGCACGCTGGCGGTGACCGCCAGCACCGGCACCGGCGGCAGGCCGCGCTCGCGCTCAAAGGCGCGGTAACGGCGGGTCGCCTCGAAGCCGTCCATCTCGGGCATCTGGCAATCCATCAGCACCAGGTCATAGCGGTTGCGCTGCATGGCATGCAAGGCCTGTGCACCGTTGGCGACCAGATCCACCTCGCAGCCCATCCCCGCCAGCATGGCGCGCATGACCTCCTGGTTGGTCGGCGTATCCTCGGCCAGCAGCAGCCGGAAACCGCGGTAGAGATCGGCGGTCTCCAGCGCCGGGAAGCGGTTGCCGGCATTCTGGCTGCTGAAGACCGGAACCTCCGACTCCGGCGGCGCCAGGCGGATACGGATGGTAAAGACGCTGCCCTCGCCCTCATGACTGACCAGGCGGATGTTTCCGCCCATGATCTCGACCAACTGCTTGACAATCGCCAGCCCGAGGCCGGTGCCGCCATAGCGGCGCGCATGCGAGCTGTCGGCCTGGACAAAAGGCTGGAACAACTGGGCCTGCATCTTGTCACTGATGCCGATGCCGGTATCGCGCACCTGGAATTCCAGCACCGGCTGGAAGGGCTCGGGCGCCTTCAACGCCAGGGTAATCTGGCCGTTCTCCGTGAACTTGAGCGCATTGCTGACCAGATTGATCAGAATCTGCCGCAGCCGGTTGGGATCGCCGCGCAAGCGGCGGGGCACATCGGGCAACACTTCGCGCACCAGCACCAGCCCCTTGCGGTGCGCCGGCTCGCCCATCAGGCTGACCACATCATCGACCACCTGCACCGGATCAAAGTCCAATGACTCCAGCACCAGATGACCAGCCTCGATCTTGGAAAAGTCGAGAATGTCGTTGAGGATGGCCAGCAAGGCCTCGCCGCAGCCGTAGATGGTCTCGACATAACGACGCTGGGTGCTGTCCAGCCGGGTGCCCAGCAGCAACTCGGACATGCCCAGCATTCCGTTCATCGGGGTGCGGATTTCGTGGCTCATGGTCGCCAGGAACTGCGACTTGGCGCGGCTGGCCGTCTCCGCCAGGTCCTTGGCGTGCTTCAGCTCATCCGTGCGCTGCGCCACCAGCAGCTCCAGTCCCTCGCGGTGCTGCTTGAGCTCCTGGTCGCGCATCTCGATCTGCTCCAGCATTTCATTGAAGCAGTCCACCAGATGCCCCACTTCATCACTGCCGCTGAAATTGGCGCGCAAGGCATAGTTCTTCTGGCTCGACACCTCCTCCGCCGTCCGCGCCAGCGCCAGGATGGGGTCGGTCACCACCTTGCCCAATCGCAGGCCAAGGAGCGCGGCCAGCCCCAGCGCCAGCACCCCCGACACCGCCAGGATCGCCATGTACAACGCCAGCTCCCGCCACAACGGAGCAATGTCGGCATCGAGGTGGAGATAACCGATCAGTTCGTTTTCCAGCAGGATCGGCTCCCGCAGGTGGATGCGGGCGCTCAGCCAGTCATTCCGGTTGTCGGGACGGTCGGTGCAATGGGACAGCGGCGTCAGGGGCCGGGTTCGCGACCACTCTGCAAAAGGAGCATTGCCACTGCGCAGAACGCAAGCATAGACCAGGCTGGCATCGCTCTGTAGCGAACCCAGCACATTCGCCGTCTCGCGCGTGTCATTGAAGGTCAGCGCCGCCTGGGTATTGTAGGTGGTGATCCTGGCCAGGGTCGTCAGGCGCAAGTGGGTATCGCTGTGCAGCTTGACCACCGAAACCACGGCAAAGGCCAACCACGCCAGCAGCAATGCCGAGCCGGCGCTCCACAGCAGGATGCGGCGCAGTTTCTGGTGAAGGGGCAGTTGGGTCAGACGGTGCATGGCTTTCCTCCTACCTTGGCACGCGGGCCAGTTGGAGGAGACGGGCGCTGAACTTCAGGCCGCGCGACTGGGCGGCATTGAGGTTCACGGAAAACTGCACCCGGTTGGCTTCCACAAAAAGACTGATCACGCCTCCCTGCCGGCCGAAGTCGCGGCGGTCCGCCACTGTCAGCAACGGCATTTCCCGCACGGATTGCAGCAACTGGCCCTGTTGAGGCGTTTCCGGACCGGCAACGAACAGGACATGGCAGCCGGCGATCTCTTCCGGGGTATCCACCTGGCGGACCTGCAGGCGGCGTCTCTGGGCCTCGCGCCCCTCAAGATGCCGCAAACCGGCCTCGACGGCATCATGGCCGCTGATGCAGAGCGCCAGAGGAGCATCCGGACGGCTGAAGGCTTCGGCTGGCCATTCGACAAATTTGGCAAAATTATAGACAAAGGCCGCCTTGATTTCGGCTTCGTCCGTCCCGGATCTCGCCGTCGGGGAAACGCCAACGGCCAGGCACAAGCCCAGCCATAAAGCCTCTCGCACCGTCAGGCGACGATGTTCCATATCCGATTCTCTGGCCGCATTCTTATAGTTGTGTAAGCCATACTAGGCGGGAGCTTCCGCGCTTGTCAAACCGCGCGCTGCCGATTGCCGCAAATCTGACACCCCTCGCCAAACCTGTAACCAAACATTACAGGCAACTGTCCACAAACACGTTATAAATTGCCGCAATCCCGTTATTGCCATCCCCGGAGTTTGCCATGAAAGCCCGTATCCTCATCCTTGCCGCCCTGCTCTCCAGCCCGGTCCTGGCGGACTCGCTGTCGCTTGACCTCAACAACGACGCCCTGCGCATCAATTACAGCCATGACTTCAGCAAGAATTACACCGCCGACGCCGCCTGGGTACACGTCAAGGATCTGGGCAATACCTTTACCGGCGGCATCAACCTGCGCCAGACCCTCAATGCCGACCTGAGCGCGATCATCGGCGGCAAGGCCGTGCTGCAACAGCACGACAACCTGCCGGACGGCACCGCCATCGCCGTCGGCGGCGGCCTGCGCTTTACACCGCCTTCCGCCAAGCAGGTGGGCATTGCCGGCACCGTTTACTATGCCCCCAGCGTCCTGTCCTTCGGCGACATGGAAAACTACCGCGAATTCGAACTGCGCGCCGAATATGCCTTCAGCGAGCAACTGACCGGCTACGCCGGTTACCGCAACAACCGCGCCGACTATGAATCCGGCAACATCAAGGCCAATGGCGTCGAACTCTACGACGGCTTCATGATCGGCGGCCAGTTCCACTTCTAAGCATCACGCGACGCCCCCGCCCGGCCCCGAGCCGGGCACCCTCTTTCCCTCCGCCGTCATTGCCTCTCCCCCCTCCCTGCGTTACACTCTGCCCCGTTCCCCGAGGGGTGCTGCAACAGCCGCTGCAAAGGCTGCCAGGCTCGGCGAACCACTTCACAAAGTTGCCAACGACACCCGCCTCTACCTCAATGGAGTCTGTCATGACCATGACAACCGTTGGCGACTACAAGGTTGCCGATATCGCCCTGGCCGACTGGGGCCGCAAGGAAATCATCCTCGCCGAAGCCGAAATGCCCGCCCTGATGGGCCTGCGCCGCAAGTACGCCGCCGCCAAGCCGCTGGCGGGCGCCAAGATCATCGGCTGCATCCACATGACCATCCAGACCGCCGTGCTGATCGAGACGCTGGTGGAACTGGGCGCGGAAGTGCGCTGGTCGTCGTGCAACATCTTCTCCACGCAGGACCAGGCCGCCGCCGCCATCGCCGCCGCCGGCATTCCCGTCTTCGCCTGGAAGGGGGAGACCGAGGAGGAATTCTGGTGGTGCATCGAGCAGACCGTGCTGAAGGACGGCCAGCCCTGGGACGCCAACATGATCCTCGACGACGGCGGCGACGTCACTTGGATCGTCCACGAGAAGTATCCGCAAATGCTGGAGCGTATCCACGGCATCACCGAGGAAACCACCACCGGCGTGCACCGCCTGATCGAGATGTGGAAGAAAGGCACGCTGAAGGTACCCGCCATCAACGTCAACGACTCGGTCACCAAGTCCAAGAACGACAACAAGTACGGCTGCCGCCACTCGCTGAACGACGCCATCAAGCGCGGCACCGACATGCTGCTGGCCGGCCGCCGCGCGCTGGTGATCGGTTATGGCGACGTGGGCAAGGGTTCCGCGCAGTCGTTGCGTCAGGAAGGCATGATCGTGCGCGTCACCGAGATTGACCCGATCTGCGCCATGCAGGCCTGCATGGACGGCTATGAAGTGGTGTCGCCTTATCTCAACGGCATCAACACCGGCAAGGCCGCCGATATCGACACCCGCCTGCTGGGTGAAACCGACCTGCTGGTGACCACCACCGGCAACACCAATGTCTGCGACGCCGCCATGCTGGGCGCGCTGAAGAACGGCGCGGTGGTTTGCAACATCGGCCACTTCGACACCGAAATCGACACCGCCTACATGCGCGACAACTGGCTGTGGGAAGAAGTGAAGCCACAGGTGCACAAGGTTTACCGCACTTCGCCCAACGCCGCGATCGACCCGACCAGCCCGAACTACCTGCTGCTGCTGTCCGAAGGCCGCCTGGTCAACCTGGGCAACGCCACCGGTCACCCCTCGCGCATCATGGACGGCTCCTTCGCCAACCAGGTGCTGGCGCAGATGTACCTGTACGAACAGAAGTTCGCCAGTCACTCCGACGCCGTGAAAGCATCGATGCTGAAGGTGGAAGTGCTGCCGAAGAAGCTGGACGAGGAAGTGGCCGCGGCCATGGTCGCCGGTTTTGGCGGCGTGCTGACACGTTTGACGCCGACCCAGGCCGAGTACATCGGTGTCAGCGTCGACGGTCCGTACAAGCCGGATACGTACAAGTACTAAGCTTCATCAGGGATGGGGCCTGACGCATCACCGTGGCAGACCCCCTCCCCCAGGATTCCATCATGTCCAGAAACATCCCCATTTCCTTCGAGTTCTTTCCGCCGAAGACGCCGGAAGGGGCCGACAAGCTGCTGACGGTGCATCAGGAGCTTTGCACCCTCAACCCGCAGTATTTTTCCGTCACCTATGGCGCGGGCGGCTCCACCCGCACCCGCACCCTGACCACGGTGTCACGTCTGCAGCAGACGGCGCCGGTGCCGGTGGCCCCGCACCTGTCGTGCATCGGCGACTCCAAGGCCGCGCTCGCCGAGTTGCTGGACGGCTATCAGGAACAGGGTATCAAGCGGCTGGTGGCGCTGCGCGGCGACCTGCCCTCCGGGCAAATGACGCTGGGCGAGCTGCCCTATGCCCGTGACCTGGTCGAGTTTGTGCGCCAGCACAGTGGTGATCATTTCCATATCGAGGTAGCCGCCTACCCCGAGATGCATCCGCAAGCCGACAGCTACGAAACCGACCTTCGACACTTCATCGCCAAGGTCGATGCCGGGGCCAACAGCGCCATTACCCAGTTCTTCTTCAACGCCGACGCCTATTTTCACTTCATGGACCGGCTGGCCAAGGCCGGGGTGAACATTCCCGTCATTCCCGGCATCATGCCGATTACCAACGCCTTCAACCTGATCCGGTTCTCGGACAGTTGCGGCGCGGATATCCCGCGCTGGCTGCGCAAGCAGCTGCTGGCCTACGGCGACGACAGCGCCAGCATCAAGGCGCTGGGGGAATCGGTGGTGGCGCGGCTGATCGAGAAACTGATCCAGGGCGGCGCCCCGGCCTTCCACTTCTACACCATGAACCAGAGCGAGGCGACCACGCGCCTGGTGAAGCTGAGCGGGCTGGCCTGAACACCCTGTAGGTCGGGCTTCAGCCCGACACCGCCCTTCGATCGGAGAGTGTTGTCGGGTTGAAACCCGACCTACAGTCCGGGCATGTCACGGCGATTGCCCCGCCACAAATTCACCCCCAGCCCCATCACCGCCGTTGTTCCCAACCCCACCGCCAGCCAAGCCAATCCTCCCCGATCAAACAACCAGCCGCCCATGACCGGCCCCGACGCACTGCCCGCCGTATAGCAGACCACCAGCACCGAGGTTGCGCGCACCAGCGCCTTACCCTGCAACCTGTGCCCCAGTTCGACCATCGCCAGCGTATAGATCACCCCGCCCATGCCACCAAAGACAAAACCGGTCAGCCACAGCATCCACCATCGCTGAGCGCCCCACGCCCATAGCCCGGCCGACACCAGCGCCAGCAGGCTCCAGCAGGCGGTTTCGATGCGGAACAGGCCCCAGCGGTCGCTGAGATGGCCCGCCGGGGTTTGCAGCAAGGCGCTCCCCGCCCCGATCACCGCGCCCAGCCAGGCGGCTTCCTGCACCGAGAATCCCAGCCGCAGGCTGAGGCCGGGCAGCATCGAGGCGCTGCCGCTTTCGAGCAGGCCGCTGATCAGCGACACCCCGGCGATACCGGCCACCAGACCTTTCCAGGGAATATCGGCGGCATGCTCCGCGACCGGCTCCGAAGTCTCAGCGACCGGCGCGGCGTGCGGGAGCCAACCGCCGGCGGCCAGCGTCGCCACGCCCATGCCGAAGGCCACCCAGAACGGCGGCCCGCCAACCCGGTCGATCAGCGCCAGCAGCACCGGTCCGGTCATCATGCCGATGCCGACGCAGGTCTCGAACAAGCCCACATAAAACCCCCGACGGTCCGGCGGCGCGATTTCGGCCAGCCAAGCCTCCCCCGTTACCCAGATGACGCCCACCACCACGCCCAGCAGCCAGCCAAGCAAAGCCCAGGGCCAATACCCCTGCGCCAGCGCGATCAATCCGAAGCAACCGACCAGCGCCTGGACCGAACGCCGGAATACGGGCTCGCGACCAAAACGCGGGGTCACATGCGATGCCAACAGGGAACCGCAAAAGATGCCCAGCCACATCAGGGTGGCGACAAAACCGACAGCGGTGGCGCTGAAGCCCTGACGGGTCAGCACAAAGGCGACATGGGTCATCGCCACGAATTCGGCGGCGACGAGCAGGAAATAGATGAGGGGGATGGCCCAGAGGGCGGCGCGGATGTCGCGGGAAATCAAGGAGTGTCTCGGGATGCAAGGGGCCACGGGATTATGGCAGACGCCAGTCCCATGTCGCCCCTTTTTATGGCGGGGAATCAATCCTCCCAGATCACCTCCTGCTTGCGCGTGATCCAGTGACCGGCGTTAGGCATATACCGCTCCTCGATCACATTGCGCTTGATCTTCATGGTCGGGGTCAGGAAACCGTTCTCCATGGTCCACTGGTCCTTCACCACCACCACGTAATCGAGGGTTTCGTGGTCTTCCAGCGACTTGTTGACCTCTTCCAGCAGGCTGTGGAATTCCCGGCTCAGCGACTCACGGTCCAGCTCACCGCGCTCCAGCTCCTTGATGGCGTCCAGCGACAGCATCAGCAGGCCGAAGGGCTGCGGTTCGCTGGGACCGGTGACGCAGACCACTTCCACCTTGGGATGGTTGTTGAGCTTGTTCTCGATCGGCACCGGCGCCACGTACTTGCCCTTGGAGGTCTTGAACAGTTCCTTCACCCGGCCGGTAATGCGCAGGCGGCCGCGCTCGTCGATCTCGCCGCGGTCTCCGGTCATGAAGTAGCCGTCGTGGGTCATCTCCTCGTCCATCTTGCCCGGCATCTTGTAGTAGCCCAGCATCTGGCCGGGACTCTTGACCTGCACCTCGCCATTCTCGGCAATGCGATGTTCGACACCGGGATTGACCGAGCCGACATAGCCAACACGCATTTCGCCCGGCTTGCTGGCGTGGGAATAGGCGAAGTTTTCGGACATGCCGTAGACGTCCAGCAGTTCCAGGCCCAGCTCGCGGTACCAGGAAATGATGTTCGGCGGCAACGGCGCGGAACCGGTCAGCGCAGCGCGCACCTGGTCCATGCCCAGTTGCTTCAGCACTTTCTTCTTCACCAGGTTGCCCAGGATGGGGATGCTGAACAGGAGCTTCTGCTTCTTGGCGGGCAGTTTTTCATGCACACCCAGATAGAACTTGGTCCACAGGCGCGGCACCGAGAAGAAGATGGTGGGCTGGGCGCGCTGCAGATCCTGCTGGAAGGTATCCAGCCCTTCCGAGAAGAAGACCTGGAAGCCGAAGTAGAGCGAGGTGGTTTCGACCGCCGCGCGCTCCGCGACATGCGCCAGCGGCAGGTAGGAGAGCATGCGCTCCTTGTTGCTGAAGCCCCAGATCGACTCCATGCCGTTGATGATGATGATCATGGTGCGGAAGCTGTGCATGACGCCCTTGGGGCGGCCGGTGCTACCGGACGTGTAGACGATGGTGGCCAGGCTGTCCGGGTCGGGCAAGGCCGGGTTCGCCAGCGGCGCGGTCTTGGCAATGATGTCATCCCATTGCGGCACGTTCATCTTCGGCGACAGCGGCATGCCGATGATGGGCAGGCCGGCCGGCAGCACCGGCTGGATTTCCTTCCAGCCATCGGCCTTGCCATCCATCTTGCCGACCATGAGCAGTGAGGTATCACTGTGCTCCAGGATATAGCTGAAGGTTTCGCCGTTGAGGGTCGGGTACAGCGGCACGGTCACGTGGCCCGCCATCCAGATCGCCAGGTCGGCCATGATCCAGTGCGCGGAATTGCGGCCCAGCAGGCCGATATTGCTCTTGGGCGGCAGGTTGAGCGATTGCAGGTAGGCGGCCATGCGGCGGACTTCGTCTCCGACCTGCTTCCAGGTATAGGTCTTGACGATGCCATTGCCGAAGGGCTGGGTCAGATAGACATTGTCGGGCGTGGCTTTTTCCCAGTGCAGCAGGCAATGAACCTGCGTGGCGCGTTCGTTGGTCGTGCTCATTTTGTGATCCTGTTCGGGTTATTCTGGGCTTTGGTCAACCATATCACCGAGCGACTGCCCGATAAAGTCCCGCATCAACCGCAAATAGCGTCTTTGATGCAGATGTAACACATGGTTACCCGGAAACCAGTGCATGCAGCTGCCTGTCCAGTGTTTGTGAAGCAACTGGACATAGCGGGGAGCGGTGAAGCGGTCGCCCGCCCCGCCGATCACCAGCAGGCGGCGCGGGTCGATAACCGGTTGCCAGCTCAGCGGCGAGTGGATGGCCAGCAGGCGGCGGAAATCCGCCACGGTGCGACCGCTGGTTGGTATCAAC
>CAZPZK010000100.1:0-9200 GCA_964591095.1 uncultured Moraxellaceae bacterium
ATCAGCATACGGCCGAGGGCGGAATTCGCAAATACTTGATAACGGTCACTCATGGCGTTCCCCTGGTAGTAGGATAATAAAACGGCGCACCCCGGCGGAGGGGGCGATTTGCGGCGCGAGACTAGACCAAAACCGGGTTTTTGGCGAGGGTGTACGGTCAAGCCGTGCGCCAAAATTTCCACCGTCGGTCAGCTTTCGCCACTTTGACGGGTGAAGACTAGCAAATGCCCCTCGTGGCCGCATTTGCCTTGTGGCAGACTACGCGCCGCGCCGCAGCCAATGCCGTTTTGTAGCGGCATTGTTAAGCTGGCATGGTAGAAAAATCCCGGAGGATGTTATGACTGTTCGTCGTGTCGCAATTATTGGTGGTAACCGCATTCCCTTCGCCCGTTCCAACGGCGCTTACGTCAACGTGTCCAACCAGGACATGCTGGTCGCCGCCCTGAACGGCCTGATCGAGCGCTTCAACCTGCAAGGCAAGCGCATGGGTGAAGTGGTTGCCGGCGCCGTGCTCAAGCACAGCCGCGACTTCAACCTGACCCGGGAAGCCGTGCTCAGCACCTCGCTGGCCCCGGAAACCTCGGCCTATGACATCCAGCAAGCCTGCGGCACCGGCCTGGAAGCCGCCATCCTCGTCGCCAACAAGATCGCCCTCGGCCAGATCGACTGCGGCATCGCCGGTGGCGTTGATACCACATCCGACGCGCCGCTGGGCGTCAACGACAAGCTGCGCAAGATCCTGCTGGAGCTCAACCGCGCCAAGACCACCCAGGAGCGCCTGAAGATCGCCCTGAAGATTCGTCCCAAGCACCTGATGCCGGAACAGCCGCGCAACGGCGAGCCGCGCACCGGCCTGTCCATGGGTGACCACTGCGCCGTCACCGCCAAGGAATGGAACATCAGCCGCGAAGAGCAGGATCAGCTGGCCTACAACAGCCACAAGAACATGGCCGCCGCCTACGAGCGCGGTTTCTTCAACGACCTGATGACCCCGTTCCAGGGCCTCAGCCGTGACAACAACATGCGCGCTGAAATCTCCCTGGAGAAGCTGGCCACCCTGAAGCCCTGCTTCGGCAAGGGTGAAGGCGCCACCATGACGCCCGCCAACTCCACGCCGCTGACCGACGGCGCCTCCGTGGTGCTGCTCGCCTCGGAAGAATGGGCCGCCGCCAACAACCTGCCGGTGCTGGCGTACCTGACCTTCAGCGAAGTCGCCGCCATTGACTTCGTGCACAAGAAGGAAGGCCTGCTGATGGCTCCGGCCTATGCCGTGCCGCGCATGCTCGATCGCGCCGGTCTGAAGCTGCAGGATTTCGATTTCTACGAAATCCACGAAGCCTTCGCCGCGCAAGTGCTGTCGACGCTGAAGGCTTGGGAAGATCCCGCGTTCTGCAAGGAACGTCTGGGCCTGAAGAAGCCGCTGGGCAAGATCGACCGCAGCAAGCTGAATGTCAACGGTTCCTCGCTGGCAGCCGGCCATCCGTTCGCCGCCACCGGCGGCCGCATCATCGCCACGCTGGCGAAGATGCTGAACGAGAAGGGCAGCGGTCGCGGCCTGATTTCCATCTGCGCGGCGGGTGGTCAGGGCGTTGTCGCCATCATCGAGAAGCCGGCGGCCTAAGTCCTCCGTTTTTTCGCTGAAAACAAGAAGCGGCCCACGGGCCGCTTTTTTATTGCCCGGCATTTCGGTCGTCAAGCACGATTGTCGGCTTTTTGCGCCATTCGGGCGTCAGATTGGCGCGCATTCCCAAGGCTGTGACGCCCATCCGCAATCGTCCGTCCGGCATATCATTAGAATGCCAGCCGTTCCGGCAAAGCACGGAGCACGAAAAAACCATAAATCAAACAATGTAAAAACAACAACCTCCACATTCAAGGAGAAACATCATGTGGAAAAAACTCTGGGTCGCGCCCCTGCTGGCCGGGGCCGCGCTCACCGCCAATACCAGTCAGGCGTTCTGCCTGTTCAATTGTGATTACACCAAGACGAAATATCCGGTGGTATTCGCGCCCGGCGTGCTGGGTTTCGACAAACTGTTTGGCTTTGTGGATTACTGGTACGGCGTGCCCGGCGCGTTGCGCGACGGCGGCGGTACCGTCTATATCACGTCCGCTTCCGCCCTCAACAGTTCCGAAGTGCGCGGCGAGCAGATGCTGAAACAGGTCCAGGACATCCTGACCATCAGCGGCGCGCAAAAGATCAATATCATCGCCCACAGCCACGGCGGTTTTTCGGCGCGCTATGTCAACACCATGCTGCCTGGACGGGTGGCGTCCATTACCACGATGGCCAGTCCGGCCAAGGGCAGTCCGGTGGCGGATGTGGTGCGCGGCGCGGTGAAACCCGGTTCCATGACCGAGAGCGTATTGACCTCCATTGCCGACACCTTCGCCCGCCTGGTGACCTATTTCGCGGGCAACAACTATCCCGAATCCTCGCTGGGCCTGCTGGGCTCGGTGA
The DNA here is from genome assembly GCA_964591095.1 of uncultured Moraxellaceae bacterium. Taxonomy (GTDB): domain Bacteria; phylum Pseudomonadota; class Gammaproteobacteria; order Pseudomonadales; family Moraxellaceae; genus Fluviicoccus. Next base: position 2,462 of record CAZPZK010000100.1, read on the forward strand.
CGACACAGGCGGCGGCGGACTTCGCCAAGCGTCATCCGGACGGTGTGCCGACCACGGCTTGTGGCGAAGGGGACTACAGCAAGAACGGCGTCCGCTTCTATTCCATGAGCGGCATCAAATCCTTCACCAATGTGCTGGATCCCCTGGACTACATGTTCGCGGTTACCGGACTGGCGTTCAACGGCACGGCCGACGCGCAGAATGACGGTTTCATCGGTCGCTGCTCCAGCCATTTCGGCAAGGTGATCCGTGATGATTACCCGTGGAACCACCCCGATGAAATCAACCACACACTCGCCATTCGCGGGCTGTTCACGCCCAGCGCGGTGGATGTCTATCGTCAACACGTCAATCGCCTGAAGACGGCCGGACTCTGATCCGGTTTTCGTGCAGAACGGCCGCATCCCGCAGCCGTTCTGCTATTTGCTGTCCAGCCGGAAAAAGCGCCGGATGCCGTCCAGGATGCGCGCCTGATGCTGCTCGTGGCTGTTGGCCCCTTGCTGCACCGCCATCAGTTGCTGGCTGCGCTCGGCCAGGATGCGCGCGAATTCTTCCGCCAGTTCAGGGCGGGAATGCATGATGTGCTCGAAATTGGTCTTGTCGATGCGGTAGCACTCGACCTCGGTGCGGGCGATGACGGTGGCGCGGCGCGGTTCGCCGGTCATCAGGCCCATTTCGCCCACGACCCGGCCGGAGGGCAGGGTGGTGAGGAAGCGCCGCTCATGTTCGTTGACCTCGTACCAGATATCGACTTCCCCGCTGACAATGACATACAACCAGTGCGCCACCGCGCCCTGACGGGTAATGACATCCCCCTTGGAGAAGGGGGCCCAGGCCAGGGTATTGGCCAAGTGTAGTAATTCTTCCTCGGACAAGGTCGAGAACAGTTCCATGGCGCGCAACGCGTGAACCCGCATCATCATTTCGGCGTCGTGGCGGCGGCGGTCGCGTTCGGCCGATTCGGCGGTCATGTTGACATCCATGACCGGCATCGCCAGCGTCAGGCCCTGGCGGCGCAAGGCGGCGTAGACATGCACGCGCACGGCGGAGTCGGTGGGATCATCGACCTGCGCATCCGTCAGCCAGTAACGGACGGCGTATTGCGCCAGACCGTCCTTGAAATCCATGAGCACGCAATTGGGCGCCGGGTGACGGCTGACCAGTGGGATTTCGGCTTCGTGCAGGGCGCGCTCCACGGCGTCGATCACCTGTTGCGGTGGTATGCGGTTGCTCAGCGTGAACCACACCCAGCGCCGCCACTGCGGTACATCGTCGCTGCCGGTGATGATGACCTTGGCCTTCATCAACAGGCTGTTGGGCAACACCACAATCTCGCCGTTGCGGGTGCGGACGGCAGTATGCCGCCAATGGACCTCCACCACCTGGCCGCTGATGTCATCGACCTTGATCCAGTCGCCGATGCTCAGGGAATTGTCCAGTTGCAGCGCCAATCCCCCCAGGATATTGCCCAGCGTTTCCTGCATGGAGAAGGCGATAATCCCGGTAATCACCGCCGAGGTGGTCACCAATCCCGACAGGTTGACTCCGGCATGGCTCATGCGCACCATGCCCCACGCCACATAGGCCAGCACGAGGATAATGTCTTCGAGGATGCGCGGCGGATTGACGCGCACCGCCGGCAGGAAGACCCGGAACACGGTCAGTCCGGTCACCCGCAACGTCAGCAGGCCGACGAGAACGATGCTCATCTCGTCCAGGACGCGCGTCGCCATCCTCAGTCCAAGGAAGCCGCAAACGGCGCCCGCCAATGACAGCACCAGGCAGATCAGGCCGAAGATGACCGAGTTCTTGACGATGCCCAGCCCCTCCGGGCGAAAGCGGGCCAGCAGGCTGAGGGACAGGCCGATGAGGATCAGGGCATTCACGAAATCGGGATGCCACGCACCTTGCAGCGCAGCGATGATACCGGATGTCAAGGAATCGGGCATGGTTGGGGCCGTGTGGTGGTCGGAGGCAATCCCTTCATTAAATCAAACCTTGCGCAAGTGCTCAAAGATAAACCGTCTTTTGTCATGGAGATGGGCTATATTTAGCCTGCATCGGCGGCCCAGTGCCCGGTAAACCATGACAATAACAAGGAGTGCGTCCATGATCACGACCACCGAAGCCTGGTTGAAGCAGACCCGTCAGGCCTGTCTTGACGCCTGCGCGGCGACCGGGAACGAGGTATTCCGCCAGTTTGGCGAATACGCGCTCAAGGCCTTGCTGGTGGATGAGCTCCGTCGTTACACACCGCACTCCCTGAGCGCCTGCCTTCAGGATTTCTGGCGTTTTGCCGATGACTCCCGCCAGGATGTCGAGATCCGCGTCTTCAACCCCGACATGTCCAAGGTGGGCTGGCGTCCGGATGGTACGGTGATTGAAGTCTGCTCAGTCGAGATGCCTTTCCTGCTCAATACCCTGCGCATCGTGCTCAACCGCTCGGGGTGTGAAATCCAGGCCTTGCTGGACCTCAACCTGCCGTTGCGCCGCGACCGCTTCAGCCGCATCAAGACCATTCCCGCCTCCACGGATGCCCTGTCCACGGATTACCGCACCCTGATCCACATCGAGCTGGCCACGCTCTATGACGGCGAAGACCTGCTGGCCCTCGACGCCGATATCCGCAACGCCGTCGGCATGCTGCAAAAGATCGTCACGGCCTTCCCGCGCATGCAGACCCTGTGCCGGGAAGCAGGCCAGATGCTGATCGAAAACCTGCCCAAGGGCGGTGACGAGGCGGTCAACCGCATGGAGTGCCACGCCTTCCTGCAATGGATGCTGCGCAGCCACTTTACCTTTCTGGCCGTGCTGCACGAAAAGTCTCATGGCGACACCGAGAAGTCCGGACTGGCCTCCTGGTCCGGCATTGAGCTGGACACGCTGGCGGGGCTGCCGATGCCTGAGCAGCACAAGGGTATCCTGTTCGGCAAGTCACTGACGCGCTCACCCATCCACCATGACCGCCATGCCGATGTCGTCATCCTGCCGATGCCCGATGGCAGCACCTTCCGTTTCGTCGGCCTCTATACCAGCCGCGTGCAACAGCATGACCCGATGACGATGCCGGTGCTGCGCCACAAGCTCACCAGCCTGGATATCACCTCCGGCCTGCGCAAGCAGAGTCATGAAGGACGCAACTTCGACCGCCTGTTGCGCACGCATCCCCGCGATGAATTGCTGCTGGCCACGGACAAGGACCTGCTCAACGCCTTCCTGCCCATGGTCAAGCAGAAGTACGGCAACGAATTGCGCTTCATCTGGCGGCTGGACCCTTGGAAACGCTTCATTTCCATTTTCATTTATGTGCCCAAGCCGATCTACAACGAGGCATTTGTCAGTCGCACCGCCGAGTTCCTGCAGGCGCGATTCAACGCCACGGATGTCGAGGTGACGCCCTTTGTCTCCGAACACCGCTGGATCCGCCTGCACCTGATGCTGGTGTTTGCCCATCTGTCGCCGCCCAGCATCAATGTCGAGGAAACCGAGGCCGTGCTCAAGCGTCTGGCGCGCACCTGGGATGACGACCTGTTGACGGCATTGATCGGCAAGTATCCGCCGGTTTTGGCCAACCAGTTATACCGGCGTTATCAATCCGTTTTTCCGGATACCTACAAGGGACATTACCGTCCCGCCGACGCGGTAAATGACATTGGCTGGCTGGAAACCCAGCGTCCGGATGCGCCGCTGGCTGTGGAGGTCATTCCGGCGGAGGGCCGCGCCGCCCGGTTCAAGTTGCTGCAATGGCACCAGCAACTGTCGTTGTCGCGGGTGATGCCGATTCTTGAAAGCTTTGGCATGAAGGTGCTCAACGAACATGCCTATGCCTTGCTGCTGCAAGACAGCTGCCTGTGGTTGCACGATTTCCGCACCGAAATGCCGGACAGCCTGCCCCGTGAGCAACTCGCGCAGTCGCTGTCCTGCGTGCGCGAGGCGATGCAACTGCTGTGGCGGGGCGAGGCCGAAACCGATGTCTTCAACCGACTGGTGACGCTGGTGCCGTGCCGCTGGCGCGAGGCGGCGCTGTTCCGGGCGATTTCGGCGTGGCTGAAGCAGACCGGCTTTCCGTTGTCGGCGGCCGCCCAGGCCGAGGCCTTGGGCCGTCACCCCCAGGCGGCGCGGCTTTTGCTGGATTTATTTCATGCCCGCTTTGAGCCAGGCGCCAACGGCAACCGTTCCGCCCGCCAGCAAGAGGTGCTCGATCGCTTGCTGCCGGTGCTGGAGGCCGTCGATGGCCTGACGGATGACCGCATCCTTCGCCAGTACCTGAACGTGATCCAGGCCATGCAGCGCACGTCCTATTTCCAGCCGGAAGCGGTGCGCAGGCATCGTCTCAGCTTCAAACTGGCCACCCGCGAGATCGCCGGCGTGCCCGAGCCTCGTCCCTGGCGCGAGGTCTTTGTCCATGCCCCGGAGGTTTCCGGCGTCCATCTGCGTTTTGGGCCGGTGGCGCGGGGCGGATTACGCTGGTCGGACCGGCCCGAGGATTTCCGCACCGAGGTGCTGGGGCTGGTGAAAGCGCAACAGGTCAAGAATGCGGTAATCGTGCCGGTGGGGGCCAAGGGCGGTTTTGTCGTCCGCGAGAACTGTCCGGGGGAGACCCGTGCCTCGCAGGGCGTGGTGGCTTATCAGTCGTTTATCCGCGGTTTGCTTGATCTTTGTGACAACCGGGTGGAGGATCGTGTCGTGACGCCGCCCGGCATCGTGGCCCATGATCCGGATGATCCGTATTTTGTCGTCGCCGCCGACAAGGGAACGGCTGCATTCTCCGATCGCGCCAACGCGCTGGCGGTGGAATACGGCTTTTGGCTGGGCGATGCCTTCGCCTCCGGCGGCAGCAACGGCTATGACCACAAGCGGATGGGCATTACCGCCCGTGGCGCCTTTGTCGCCCTGACCCGGCTGGCGAGGGAATGCGGTTTTGACCCGCGCGTGGATGCCTTTACCATGACCGGTATCGGCAGTATGTCCGGTGATGTTTTTGGCAATGGCTTGCTATTGACCCGCAGCGTGCGCCTGGTCGCGGCCTTCAGTCACAGCCACATCTTTCTGGATCCCGATCCGGATGCCGATACCGCCTACCGGGAACGACATCGTCTGTTTTCCGCCGAAAGGGGCGGCTGGGACCAGTATGATCCGGCGCTGATTTCCGAAGGCGGGGGAGTCTGGTCGCGTTCGGAAAAACACATCGCGCTGTCGCCTCGGGTCAGGCAACTGCTGGGCGTGGAGGCGGAAAACCTGGCGCCGGATGATGTCATCCGGGCGATGCTGGCGATGAAGGTGGATGTGTTGTGGAATGGCGGAGTCGGCTGTTACGTCAAGGCCAGCGACGAAACTCATGCCGAGGCCGGTGACCGCGGCAATGATGCGGTTCGCATCGATGCCACCGACTTGCGCGCGCGACTGGTCTGCGAGGGCGGCAACCTGGGCATGACGCAGCGCGCCCGCATCGAGTATTCGCTGCAGGGCGGACTTTGCCACACCGACGCCATCGATAACTCCGGCGGTGTTGATTGTTCCGACCATGAAGTCAATCTCAAGATTTTCCTGCAGCGCGAAATCCGTGCCTCCCGGTTGACCGCACCCGAACTCGGACAATTGCTGCGGGAGTGGAAGGATGAGGTCGCGGCCTGCGTGCTGGCCAACAACCGCGCTCAGACCTTGTGCCTCGCCATAGCGGCGCGGGAGGCGGGACGCCAGCATCGCGAATACGGCGACCTGGCGGACTTCCTGGAGGTTCAGGCCGGACTGGACCGCCGGCTCGAAGCCTTGCCGGACCCTCGTGGCTGGCAACAGCGCGCCCTGGAGCGCCAGCCCCTGACCCGCCCGGAGCTGGCGGTACTGCTGGCCTATGCCAAGAACTGGCTGAAGGCGACACTGGCCTCGTCCGCGCTGGCCGCCGACAGCCTGTTGCTGGCGGAACTGCAGGGGGCCTTTCCCCCCTCGGCGCGCGAGCGCTTTGGAGAACAGTTGCGGGAACATCCCCTGGCCGTGCCGCTGGCGGCAACCCGATTGGCCAGCGCGCTCACCGAGCGCCTGGGTCTGGGGGCGCTGGCGCGCCTGTTGCGCCAGCCGGGCGTGACGGCCTTGAAGCTGGCCCGGGCCTATGTGGTCGCCCGCCAATTGCTGTCACTGGATGAGCTGTGGGCAGAGCTGGAAGAGCAGTCCGGGCGCCTGCCGCATTCCGTCTTGATGGCGCAGCATGCCGGGCTGCAACGGATCGCCCGCCGCGCCTGTGACTGGCTGCTGCAGGTGCAGGCGGACCAGCAGGCCTTCCGCCTGATTTCCAGCTACGCCATTCTTGGCGACCTGCTGAACCACGTTGCCGAGCATCTGGGTACCCAGCGCCGGCAGGACTGGAACACGGCCGCCCAGGCGCTGACCGCGCAAGGGCTGACACCGCAACTGGCGGAGCGCCTGGCCATTCTTGACCAGATTGTCCCGTTGCTGGACACGTGCCGGCTGGCCCGGGAGCAGGATGTCCTGGTTCAGGTTTCGGCCTTCTTCTACATGCGGCTGGAGGAAAAACTGGGGTTGGCGATGGTGCAGAGGGCCCTGCAGTCGCTCCCCGCGGACAGCGGCTGGGAGGCCGAAGCCCGCGACCAGTTGCGCGCCTCCTTGCAGCAGGCCATGGTCCGGCTGGCCGGACACGCGCTGGCGCAGTGGAAGCCGTCCGGCGAGGAGCCGGCGGCCTGGCTGGCGACCTGGTGCGGGCAGCATGACCGATCGCTTCGTGACT
>CAZPZK010000101.1:0-9175 GCA_964591095.1 uncultured Moraxellaceae bacterium
GACCGTAATATCGCCAGGGCGCCTTCCAAACAGGTTCTGCCTCTGGCAACAGCTCTGCATGGCCGGGATTGGATGCTTTGAACAAGGTGGCGGCTCGGGAAATATTCCCGTTCTTCAGTGCATCCGGGTTCCGGGTGTTCCAGTCAATCGCCGGGGGCGAGGAAGGAGATGCCGGGGCAGACGATTCTTGGGCAGAAGCTGTCTCTGGCATCGTCGAACTTGATGCTGCGTTGGTCGACGCTTGCTCTGGGCTTCCCCAGCTTCCTATCAGCAACAACCCGCTCACGGCAAACCAGGCTGCGGCTTTACCGCGCCACGCCTTCGCCATGACAGGCTGTGTTTTGGCGCGATCCAGCAAGTCATTCCGGTTCACCAGATACAACGGGCCAAAGACGGGCCAGAGCAGCAGGGCCAGCAACGCCCACAAACCGGCTGAGAAATTCAGGTTTTGGCCAGAACTGTCGGGCACGCGACCGATGCTATGCACGACGGCATCGATATAAATAACGGGGGCGATGACGGCGGAGACAAACAGATAAACAGACATGAAGGCAATCCTGTTGATTCGGGTTTGCCGACTGTAGAGAGGCTTTCGGACAGGGCATGTCGGAAATTGAATGAAGACTGTATTTCTCTCGAAATTTAACGCGACCTTCCCAGGCTAGGGACTGCCACAAAGATGGGTTCACAAGCCGGACGCATGGCAGACCACGCCCCAAAAAAACGACAGCACCTGTCCTGACGACCATTCACACTACCGGCTCAACTCAGGAGAACATTATGAAAAACATGTTGCAAATGGCTGCTTTCATTAGTTTTATCGCTCCCGGCATGGCGCTGGCCGGCCCTCAATTCCCCTCCGGCTTTCGGGGGGTGTGGGTCACGCCGACCGCCAACTGCAAATCGGCCAAACAGGGAGAAGGCGACGGCGACTGGATGACGATTGCCAAGGACAATGTGCGGGGCTACGAATGGGGCTGCGATCTGAAAACCGCCCGGACTTCAGCGGACAAGGGACTCAACGCCAAATTGGACTGCTCCTCCGGCGGTGATGGCTATACGCAGACACTGAATTACACCCTGAATAAAAGTGCGCTGAAAGTCACGTCACGGGGAGATGACGGAAAACCATCCGCCACGATTTATACCCGCTGCAGATAACACCTTGTCCGGGGCGAAAACCTTCGCCCCGGACAAGGTTGTTTGTGTCGCCTTACTGCGCCAGCATGAACTGCACCTGCAATTCCCCGACAATGAAACCCAGTGCCGCGCCGACGGCGATCAGCGCCCACTCGTCTTCCTTGAAGGCGGGACGCAGCATGCCCTCGAACTCGGTGGGCGTCAGGCGCTGCATGCGCTCCACCAGCGTGTTGCGGATATCCATGGCGTCCTCGGCATAGGACTCCATGTGCTTCATGGCCTCCGGCAACTGGTCCATTACCTTCTGCGCCACCTGCTGCTTCATGTCGATGTACTGGCGGGTGCCGACGGCATAGACCACCAGCGGCTTCACCATGCCCGCCTGGTTGTCGATCATCACCCGCACATGCCGGTGGATCAGGTCCATGATGCGGTCGGACAGCGGGCCGCGGCACAGTTCCTCGATCATGTTGGCCGGGGTCAGCAGTTGCTTGGAAATCAGCGCGGCGTAATCACGCGCCACCTCCTGCTGGCGGCGCAGGAACAGGCCCTGGAAGGTCATGCCGAGATACTTCGTCGGCTCCAGCGGACGGAACATCATCTGCAGCGCGGCCCAATCGCTGAAGAAACCGACAAAGCCACCGAAGGCCGGCAACATCCAGGCCTGATGCCAAATCAACCAGCACACCATCTGGATCAGGCCGATGCCGAAGCCGAAATAGAAACCGGCATTGCTGAAGAACCTGAATTCCTGCCGCCCCACCTTCTTGAAGATGTCGTTGAGCATGCGCTTGTCCTTCAGCAGGTTGCTGATGACCATGTTCTTGATGTCAAAATACTTGCTGACGTCCTTCTGGATTTCCGACATCACCGCGGCGATCATGGCCGGCGCTTCCGCCTGCACCTTCCGGATCACGGCCTGGCGGGCGCGGTCCGGCATGGCTTCCCACAGCCCCGGCTTATAGGCGGCGGCGACCTCATGGACGATCTCCTCGACCGCCGCCGTCATCGGCACCTCCAGCTCCTTGGCGATGCGGTTAGGATCCAGGCGGGCAAAAATCTCCTCGGCGGTGATCAGGCGCGTGGTCATCAGTTCCACGGAAATGGTGGCCATCTTGACCGCCTTGCGCGGCACGATGCCCTGCCAGCCGAAGATCGGCTTGATGCCGACAAACTCCAGCGGCGAGAACATCATCTCGATGGCCACGATCTTGGTGACATAGCCGATGAAACCGCTGATGAAGGGTATGGAAATGTACAGCCACATATTGGCCTGGAATTCTTGCCACATAGGAGTGTCCTTGCCGGGTCTCAGCCCTGTTAAACCGTCTGGATATCTGTCACCGGGTAATGTGATTCATTCGCAGAACCCGGTCAATGCTCGTCAGCGACAGAATCCGCTTATTGGCTGTTACGCAAATCAATAAAGGGCGTGGCGCCGCCGGTCACTTGCGGCAATTTGCCGTCCCACTTTTCAATGGCGCGCTGCTGCATTTCGATCTGGCGCAACTTGATCAGGTTTTCGGTGACGTTTTCCTTTTGCACGCGTAGGGCTTCGGCTTCGGCGCGGGCCTGCGTCATCTTCTGCTCGGACTCGATGCGAATGCGCTCCAGATCGCGCTCCGCCTTCAGCTTCAACTGTTCGGCCGTGGTCTTGGATTCGATGGCGTTGCTGAACTCGCGCGAAAAGGCAAAATTGACGATGGAGAAGTCATCCACGATCACTCCGTAGGTCGCGAGGCGGTTGAGCAGCAGGTTGCGGATCTTCTCGCGCACTTCCTGGCGCTTCGAGATCAGTTCTTCCGCCGTGTATTGCGCCGTGGCCGCCTTGACCGACTCGGAGACGGCCGGCAGGATCATGCGGTCGCCGACGGCCTGGAAGTTGCCGATGGTCTGGTAGACATACGCGACGCGGTTGGGGTCGAGATGATAGTTGATGGCGACATTGGTGGTGACCTGCTGCAGATCCTTCGAGGCGGCATCGCCCTGGCCCTCTCCCTTCTGCACCTGCACGTTCATGATTACGATTTTCTGCATGATCGGAATGCGCAAATGCAGGCCCTCGCCCAGCACCTCTTTTTGCACTGCCCCGAAATTGAGCACCACGCCGCGCTCCCCGGGTCCGATCACGACAAACGGATTGAGGATTAACACAAGCAGTAATGCGGCCACGCCCATTCCGGCGTATTTTATGAAGTTGGCATTCATGATCGGTTCCGGAGGATTCCTTGAGGCAAAACGTGTTCAAGCTAATCATATTTGCCCTGACATGGCTAGCGCTGGCGACCTTCTCCCGGGCCGAGCTCCCGCCCCGTCCCGCCTCTGCCCTGCCCTCCCTGACCGGGCTCAAGAGCAATGAGCGGAACTTCCTGCCCGCGGAACAGGCCTTCCAGCTGGTCGCCATCGCGAACGGCGCGGAGTTGTCCTTACAGTTCATGGTGACGCCAGGCTATTACCTGTACAAGGACCGATTCCGGCTCAAGGTTGCCGGTGGCGGGCTGATCGCCGGCGACCTGATTTTTTCCCAGGCGCCGCAATGGAAGGATGATCCCGAATTCGGACGGGTGCAGGTCTATCACAGCGATGTCGATGTCAAGACCGAAGTCCACGGCCAGGGGGAGTTGACCGTTAGCTGGCAGGGCTGCGCCGAGGCCGGCCTATGTTATCCTCCCCAGTCGCAGACGGTCCGCGTGGATGCGCCCGGACGCAGCCCGGTGATCCGCGCGGATGCCCGGGAAATCAGCATCCCCATTCCAACCATCATCCCCACCATTACCTATGATCTGGCCGACGAGGAAGCCCCGGCGGCGCAGCCGGACTCCGGACGCGATACCGGAACGACGGCAACGGAACCGCCCCCGGCGGAGAGCTTCCCGCTCCGGGACAATCCCCTGCTGGCCCTGGCCACGTTGTGGCTGCTGGGCGTAGGACTGGCCTTTACGCCCTGCGTCTTGCCGATGTTGCCGATCGTGGCGGGCATCGTCGCCCGCCAGCATGCCGCCAATGCCCGTCAGGGATTCCTGCTGGCCCTCGCATACGGAGTGGGCGTGGCCACCAGTTACGGCACGCTGGGCGGGCTGATCGCGCTGTTTGGCGGACAAGCCAATCTCGCCTTGTGGCTGCAGCATCCCGCCGTGCTGGTCGTCTTCAGCCTGCTGTTTGCTGTGCTGGCGCTGACCAGTTTTGATGTCTTCCATCTGCAATTGCCCTCCGCTCTCCAGCACCGACTGGATGCGCTGAGCCGGCGCGGCAAGGCCGGCAGCTATGCCGGAACGCTGGTGATGGGCTTTTTTTCAGCGTTGGTGGTTTCGCCCTGTGTCTCCGCGCCGCTGGCCGGCGTGCTGTTGTCGGTGTCGACACTGGGCAACGCGGTGATGGGTTTTGCCGCGCTGTTTGCCCTGGGGTTTGGTCTCAGCACACCGCTGATGATCCTGGGCGCCAGTGAAGGCCGCTTCATGCCCAAATCCGGCTTGTGGATGAACCGCGTCAAGCAGGCCTTTGGCCTGATGCTGCTGGGAGTGGCCATCACCCTGCTCAACCGGGTTCTGACGGGCGCCATGTCCCTGTTTCTGTGGGGGGTGCTGGCGGCGGGCACGGCATTCTGGATCAATCAGTGGGGCGGGAAATGGCGGGTGCTGTGGCGCAGCCTGGCTTATGTCGGCTTGATCTGGGCGGCGGCCCTGCTGGTCGGGGCGGCGAGCGGCGGCGGCAATGCCCTCCAGCCGCTGGCGCATCTGGCAACCGGCGGTAGCGCCCAACCTGATACCGCCGCCGGCTTCCGCACCATCCACAACAGCATGGAGCTGGACAACCTGCTGGAACAATCGCGCCGGGAAAACCGCCCGTTGCTGCTGGATTTCTACGCCGACTGGTGTGTCAGTTGCCGGATCATGGAACGGGAAGTGTTTGATCAGCCGCCTGCCCGGACCCACCTGCGGGACTGGTTACTGGTCCGCGCCGACATTACCGACAACACCCCCGCCTCGCGACAACTTTTACAGCGCTTCCAGTTGTTCGGGCCGCCGGCGCTGATCTTTTTTGAGTCGGGCCGCGAGAAAACAGAGGCGCGGCTGGTGGGCGAAGTCGGACTGGACGGCTTCTTGCGGCACCTGCGGGCGCAAGGTCTGGCCGCAGAGCAAAAATAACCCTGAAATCCGTGTGCAAATTCTCCGTGCCTGACCTATGGTTTTCTCAATCATGACGATCAGGGCGGAGACGGGGCATGGAACACGAATGGCTGACGGCGGCGCAGGACTATGAGGACGGCACCAAGAAGATCTACAGCGTGCGCCAGCACCCTCCCGCCGGCGCGACGCCTGAAGATTTTTCCACCGTCGTCGTCATCGAGTGGATTTTCGAGGCTCAGTTACCCGATGCGCACCTGCTGAAGGAAATGCAGGCCTTCGAGGACCTTCTGGAGCCGCTGGACAATGGCGAGGAGAGCTTTCTCGTCCACATCATTACCGGCGACGGCCAGCGCGAATGGTGTTATTACACCCGCAGCTACCCGCGTTTCATCAAGCACATGAACCAGTTGCTGGCGGGACACCGGCACTATCCGCTCGACATCGAATACCAGGAGCATACCGACTGGGAGTACTGGGAAGAAATCCGCGAGTACCTCAACGAAGAGGCCTAAGCCGATGACGTGCGACGCCAGGACCTCCCGGCCCCGGCAGGCCGATCAGCATCGTGGCGCGGCGCGCGGACTGGGTTCCCGCCCGTCAAGCCCTTACGAAGCCGCCGGCTCCTTGCCGGACTTCTTCTTTTTCTTGCCCTTCTTCTTTTTGCCGCCGCCCTCGCCGTGATCGTCGCGCTCGGCTTTCTGCCAGCGCTTCAACTGCCTGAGAACGCGGCCGGTAATGCTCTCCTCCGGATAACGGCCATGACTGTCCGGCTCTCCCATCGGCATCCCCAGCATCAGTTCGAGCGCTTCTTCCGCGCGGCTGATGGCGTGGATGGCAAATTGCCCCTGATCGACCGCCGATAGTACATCCGCGCGCAGCATGAGGTTACGCACATTCTGTACCGGCATCACCACGCCCTGCTTCCCGCTGATGCCCTTGAGCTTGCAGGCGGCAAAGAAGCCCTCGATCTTGGCGTTGATGCCGCCAATCGGCTGCACCTCTCCCACCTGGTTCATCGAACCGGTGATGCCCATGCCTTGCAGCACCGGGATGCCGCTGATCGCGGAAACCAGGGCCACCAGTTCGGCCAGGGTGGCGCTGTCGCCGTCGACACCGCCGTAATTCTGCTCAAAGGCAATGCTGGCGGAGAAATGCAAGGGCCGTTCACGGCCGAACCGCGACTTCAGGTAACTGGAGAAGATCAGCACCCCCTTGGCATGCAGCGGGCCGCCCATGTCAACGGTGCGCTCGATATCCAGCACATCGCCGCCGCCATGATGCACCGTCACCGTGATGCGCGAGGGCATGCCAAATTCACTATCAGCGTAATGGATGACCGTGAGTCCGTTGATCTGGCCGACCGCGCCGCCGTCCAGAGTCAGCAGTTGCGTGCCGTGGGCGATATCCTCCAGATAATATTCGCGCAACTGGCCGCGACGACGCTCCTGCCCTTCGAGCGCCAATCGGACATGGCGGGAAGTGACCTGCTTGGCGTCTTCCGACTTCGCCCAGAAATGCGCCTCGCGCAGCAGGTCGCCGACACTGGCGGCGTGCAGCGACAGCTTGGTCTGGTCTTCCGCCGCGCGCGAGCTTTCCTCGATCAGACTCATCAACGCCGTACGGTCGAAAGGCATCAGTTTTTCCTTGGCAACACAGTCGGCAAGGAAATGCCCGTAACGCTGCTCGTTTTCCAGCGTGCGCGGCATCACAGCTGCTGGATTTCCGGGTCGTATTCCTGCAGCAGGTAAAAGGTTTCCGGGTCGCCCAGCAGCACGACTTTCAGGTTCAGCGGGATCGGATCCGGCTCCAGCGAGATGGTGCCGGTCAGGGTCAGCATCTGCTCCAGCGAGGACTGCTTGATGGCACGGGATTTCAGCGCCCGCTTCAGGCCCTGCCAGGCATAAGGCTGTTCCAGCACCTGCTCGGCTTCAAGCATCAGGAAGCCGCCGTTGGCACGATGCAGCGACCCGGCGCGGATCAGGGTGAAGTCGGTGGCGACCGTACCCATGTAGGTAACCTGTTCGACATGCCCCATCAGGTTGTAATGCGTCGGTAGATCCTCAAACACCACCGGCGCGCCCTTTTTCGGGTTGTGCGACACCACCACGTTGATCTGGTAGCGCGAGGGAATGGCGTTATCGGAAGTGACGCTGGCTACCGCATCCTGCTCGTTGTCCTGCGCGTTAAGGATCAGGTCAATGTTGTCGACCACATCCTGCTCGTAGGCCTGCAGGTAATCGGTGAAGGCCTTGAGATCGCTGAACTGGTCGTGCACGCGCTGGATCAACGGCTTGATGCAGGCCAGCGCCACTTCTTCATTCAGCTTCTGCACCTGGTCGCGGTTGATTTCCTCCAGGCGTCCCAGCTTTTCCGCCAGTTTCTGCATGCGCTCTTCCATGTCGCTCATGGCTTTTTTGCGCTTATCCTGTTCGTCCTGGGGCAGCGTGTTGAACTCTTCGACATTCATCACCTCGCCCTTGTCGTTCACCGGCGAGAAACCGTGACCGCCCGGCGTGCGCAGCACCAGCTTCAGACCTCGCTTTTCGCCCTCGCTAGCCAACTCCTGCAGGGCATTCTGTTGCGCCGTGCTCAATTCCCCCTTCAAGCTTTCCACGCGGCCCTGATAGGCCTCGTGCTGAAAGGTGGCGAGGATGGCGCGGCTGAGCTGGCGCCAGAGCTTGGCCAGCGCCTTCTGCATCAGCACGCCCTTGCCGGGCGGCAATTGCAGCGCGATCGGCTTGCGCGGATCGCTGAAGTTGTTGAGGTAGCACCAGTCGCTGGCCGGCGGCAGGTCCACGGCCATTTCCTGCAACAACCGCTTGATCATGGTGCGCTTGCCCAGACCGTTCGAGCCGACCGCGAAGATGTTGTAACCGTCGTGCGGCATGGCCAGCGCCATGTGCACCGCCTCGCGGGCGCGGTCCTGGCCCAGAAAATCGTTGAAGGCCTTGGCGCGGCGGGTGGACGCGGGCAGGGATTCGGCATGGGCGGGCTTGTACAACTGGTCTACGGTCAGGGGTTTGACAGGCATGAAGGCTTCCGGGGGACAGCGAAATTTCGGGGAAAGAGGGTGATATTAGCAGTTTTCTCCGGAGGGCTGTACGCCGTACAATCGCGCCATCCGTCCGACCTGTTCATTTTTTACTGGAACCCGAATATGCGCGCCAGCCGATTCCTGCTCGCCACCCTGCGTGAAACCCCCAGCGACGCCGTCGTTATCTCCCACCAGTTGATGCTGCGCTCCGGCATGATCCGCAAGGTCGGCACCGGCCTCTACAACTGGCTGCCGCTGGGTCATCGCGTGCTGAAAAAGGTGGAGGCGATCATCCGCGAGGAAATGAACCGCGCCAACGCGCTGGAAGTGCTGATGCCGGTGACGCAGCCGGTCGAATTGTGGGAAGAGTCGGGCCGCTACGTGCAATACGGTCCGGAACTGCTGCGCTTCAAGGATCGTCACGGCGCGCCCTTCGTGCTGGGCCCCACCCACGAAGAAGTCATCACCGACCTGGCGCGCAACGAACTGCGTTCCTACAAGCAGCTGCCGGTCAACTTCTACCAGATCCAGACCAAGTTCCGCGACGAGATCCGTCCCCGTTTCGGCGTGATGCGCTCGCGCGAGTTCATCATGAAGGATGCCTATTCCTTCCACGCCGACCAAGCCTCGCTGCAGGAAACCTACGACGTGATGTACGACACCTATTGCCGTATCTTCACCCGTCTCGGCCTGGATTTCCGTCCGGTGCAGGCCGACACCGGCAGCATCGGCGGCACCGGTTCGCACGAGTTCCACGTCCTCGCCTCCAGCGGCGAGGATGACATCGCCTTCAGCAACGCCAGCGATTACGCCGCCAACATTGAAATGGCGGAAGCCGTCGCCCCGTCGCAGCCCCGCGCCGCCGCCTCGGAAG
>CAZPZK010000102.1:0-9148 GCA_964591095.1 uncultured Moraxellaceae bacterium
GAGCACACCCGGGCAGTCTGCCCGGGTGTGCTCCCCGGCAAAGAAGATGCGCTTGTTGGCGATGGGGGCCGCCGTGCTGCATGCGGGGGGGAGGGGGATACAGGGTGGTCAGGGTGGTGGTCAGGGTGGAGACGCCGAAGAAGGGGACATACACGCCGCCATTATCCGCCGGCACATGGTCCGGCAGGATAATGGTGAAGCCTCCGGTCTTGAGGCATTTCAGCATCATTTTGACCCCCCGTTCGTCGGTGGGGACCATGTGCGCGCTCAGGCGGCTGCGGGCCTCGCGGACAAAAGCGTCCACCCCGCGATCCTTGCCCGGCTTGTACATGATGACCGCCGGGGCGTGCTGGTTGAGCCAGGCATTCATGAATTCCCAGGTCCCGTAGTGCGGGGTGATGGCCATGACGCCGCGTCCGGACTTCAGCGCATCCAGAAACAGGTGGCCGTTGGTTACCCGGCGGATGTGTTCGATGCTGTACTCCGGGGGCATGCCCCAGGTCTTCGCGAACTCAAAGGCGGTTTGACCGGTGGAAATCAGGTTCTGGCGGACGGTTTGGCGAATCCAGGCTTCGGGTTGCTCCGGATAGCACAAGCGCAGGTTCTGCTCGATGACCCGGGCGTGCTTGCCGGGAAACCAGGAGGCGACGATGCCGAGCCAGACGCCCAGTGTCTGCAGCAGCGGCAACGACAGTCGGCTGAAGATCCGCATCACGCGCAGGATAACCTTGTCCCGTCGGGTGAGTGGAATGACATTGGCGGTGGTTTCAATGATCGGCATGATGAAAATCGGGGTCTCGGCTGGTCGGTGTCCGGCCGCTTGCGGGCCGGTTATTGTCTTGGGTGGAAAGCATAAAGGAGACGCCCCCCAACACCAAGCCTGAGCACGTATAATAAGGGCAATTATCCGGGAGCCCCTGATGGATTTCTTGCAGCCTGTCCACGATTTTCTCGCCTGTTCCACGCCCGATGCCTGGATCGATGAAGCCACCCGCCAGATTCCGCTGTTGTTGCAGGATCACGCCAATTGCGAGAAGAAGGCGGCCGGCACCGCGATGAACCTGCTGTTCCGCTATAACGACCGCCGTGACCTCCAGCACAAGCTGGCGCAATTGGCGCGCGAGGAGCTGCTGCATTACGAGCAGGTAATGGAGATCATGGAAAAACGCGGCATCACCTATCGTCCGGTGTCCGCGGGGCGCTATGCCAACGGGCTGCGTCAGCATGTCCGTTCCTGGGAGCCGGCGCACCTGGTGGATGTGCTGATCATCGGCGCCTTTGTCGAGGCCCGGTCCTGCGAGCGTTTCCACGCGCTGGTTCCGCATGTCGATGCGGAACTGGGCCGCTATTATGCCTATCTGCTCAAGTCCGAGTCCCGGCACTTTGGTGATTATCTGGAGCTGGCCCGTCAGTACAGCCCGGAGCCGATTGAAGACCGCATTGCCTTTTTCCGCGAGGCGGAAGCCGCGCTGGTCACCGAGCCTGACCCGGTATTCCGTTTTCACAGCGGCCCTCCCGCCGCGCCCCAGCCCTGATTTTCATATTGGGAATTCGCGCCAACACTTTCTGAAGTTGACGGTTATTCACAAGTTGTTGGCGACGAATCGCACTAAAATGGCGACCAATGGCAGCTGATGCCATCGTTCAAACAAAAATTAGTGCAAATATTCTAAAAGCCGTACCCGAAACATTCCGTTAATAAAGAACAAGAACACGTGTAAAGACCCACGTGACACTACAACCGGAAGCAGGGGAACCCGCCATGTTCAAGCAACTCATGACCGCCGCCGTGATCGCCGGCGCCGCCGTTACCGCCAATGTCAGCAGTGCGTTCTGCCTGTTCAATTGCGATTACACCAAGACCAAGTATCCGATGGTGCTGGCGCCCGGCGTCCTCGGATTTGACAAGCTGGTGGGCTTTGTCGACTACTGGTATCAGATTCCTTCCGGCCTCAAGGACGGCGGCGGTAAGGTCTATGTCACCTCAGCCTCGGCGTTCAACAGCTCCGAGTTGCGTGGCGAGCAACTCCTCAAGCAGACCCAGGACATCCTGGCCATTACCGGCGCCGCCAAGGTCAACCTGATGGGCCATAGTCATGGCGGCTATTCGGTGCGTTATGTCGCGGATGCGATCCCGACCCGCGTGGCGTCATTGACCCTGATCCATAGCCCGGCCAAGGGTTCGCCGGTGGCTGATCTGGTGCGCGGCGTGGCGCCGGCGGGCACGTTCTCGGCGACCGTGGTGCAGACCGTGGGCACGGCGGTGTCGCAATTGATCACCTTCCTGGCCGGCAACAGCTATCAGGAGGATTTCATGGCCAGCATGGATTCCTTCACCAAGACCGGCTCCGCCGCTTTCAACAGCAAGCATCCCAATGGGTTGCCGACCACCGCCTGCGGTGAGGGCGCCTATACCGCCAACGGCATCCGCAACTATTCCTGGAGCGGTACCGGCACGCTGGAGAATGTCCTCGATCCGCTGGATTATTTCTTCGGTCTGACCAGCCTGGCCGGCAGCGAGGCCAATGACGGTCTGGTCGGTCGTTGTTCCAGCCATTTCGGCAAGGTGATCCGCGATAATTACCCGTGGAACCACGGCGATGCCATCAATCAGCTGTTCGGCGTGCGCGGGTTGTTCGCGCCCAATCCGGTGGATGTCTACCGCGAACACGCCAACCGCCTGAAGAGCGCCGGCCTGTAACGCGCAGCGACGCGGCAATCCAGAAAAACGCCCGGCAAGCCGGGCGTTTTGCTTGGCGAATCAATAACGCCTGAGACGGGCTTTCAGCGTGTCGCGGCGACTGTGTCCGTCCGGTCCTTGCAGGCGCAGACGGGTCATTTCCTGTTGCAGGGCATCCAGGCGTTGTTGCAGGGTGCGCGCTTCGGCCTGGGCGTCATGGAGTTTCAGCTCGGTCTGGGTCAGGCGGTTTTCCGTGGCCTGCAGCACGGTCTGCTGTTCAAGACGCAGCGCCCGCGACAATTCCGCCTGTTCCTCCCGTTGTCGGGACAACTGCTCGCGCTCGCCATGCCATTGTTGTTCGGCATGACGGTATTGCGCGGCCAGCAGCGCCAGTTCCTTTTCGAGCTGACTGCGCGCCGACTCCAGGTCGCTCTGCTTTTCCTGCAGCTGTTGCCACCGGTTTTCCGCTTCCGTCCGTTGCGAGCTCTCGGCGGACAGTCGTGTCAGCAAGTCCTTTTCCGCCTCCCGCAAACGCTCATGCTGCTCCAGCAGTTGTTGATACTGCAGCCGCAATTGCTCCAGAGCCGTCAAAGCGGCCTGCTTCTCTTCCGTGGCGGCGCGCGCCGCCGCCAGGCTCTCCTCGCGCAACGCGGCAAAAGCCTGTTCGCCATGCGCCAGGGACTTGGCCCACAATTCTCGAGTCATGTCGATCACCGGCTGCGGGACATCGGGTTGCGGGATGCGGTTGCTGAGCCGTTCCGCCAGATCCTGCCACCAGTCCTTCAGGGCGTCATTGATGGTGCCGGCGCTGCCGCGACGGGTGACTTCGCGGACATTGGCGACGGTGGGGCGAATGCCCTGCGCCATCAATTGATCGGCGGCTGGCCACACGGCTGGCTGGATGGAGGGAAGGGGCGTCATGAGCGCGGGTCGTTTGTAATGAATATTACAAACGACTATAGCATGCGTATTGTCGTTCTTGCAGTCGTTACCGCCTTAGAACTGGTAGTTAAGGCCAAGGCTGAAGACGCCGTTGCGGGTGTTTTTGGGGCCGTCCTCGTGACGGTAATCGTGGGAAACGGTCATCGCCACCACTTTGGTGATGTTCTGCCGGAACTGGTTGTTGACGCGGGTGATGGTGCTCTGTTCGCTGGATTCCAGCGTGCCCTTGTGGATGTAGCGACTGGACTCAGAGATCTTCCAATCATAGTCCCAGCTCAGCAGGCCCATTGCGTTATCCGTGGTCGTTCCGGTTCGGGGCTCGGTGTGGCGCACGCCCGGCCCTAATTCGACTTTCAGGAAATGACGGTCATTCTTGAGGATTTCGCGGCCAATGCCCAGGGACACAAAGGACTGGGAGTCATTGGCGCTCAGCAGGTCCTTTTCCCATTGGGCGCGGAAGGTGAAGAAATCCCTGGTGTTCCAATAGTGGCGCGCCTTGTAGTTCAGCAGGTAGCGCTCGGTGTCGTTGGTGGAGGGCACCTCATCCCGCACGCTGATACCTTCGGCGGACAGGATGTTGATCCAGTAGTCGCCGGTATGGGTGAGGGCGATCTTGCCGCGAAAGGTCTGCTTGCTGCCCCCCGTGCTGCCCATGCTGCTGATGTAACCGATCTCGGCGGAACCGGTCAGGCGTTTGGCGGGCGGGGTGTCGGCACGAGCGGCCATGGCCGGCAGGCTGGTCAGGACGATGAGGGCGGTCAACAGGCGCATGATGGTCTCCGAATCGGGGGCGGCATGATAACAAAGGCTTTGTCATCTTGACGTTGCCGTCAGGGCGGGCGAAAAAGGTTCTTTTATCCGGATACTCAGGGGAGTCGGTCATGCTGGACGGGTTGCTGGAGAAATCGCTGTTGGGGTACACCCGGTTGGGTTATGAACTGCGCCACCGGCCGGACTGGGATCAATTGCCGCGCCTGGATGGCAAGTGTGTGGTGGTGACCGGGGCCACCGGCGGCTTGGGTGCGGCGGCGGCGGAGCGGTTGGCGGGTCTCGGCGCCTCGGTGGTGGTGGTCGGGCGGGACGCCGCCAAGCTGGAAGTGATGCGGCGCCGGCTGGCCGAGATCCCCGGTGCGGCGCCGGCGGCGTGCGAACACGCGGATCTGGCCGTCATGGCCGAGGTGGCGGCGCTGGCCCGGCGCTTGCGGGCGCGGCGGCCGGATATCCTGATCAACAATGCCGGCGTCCTGCTCAACCGGCGGCAGGAAACCACCGACGGCCTGGAGGCCACCTTCGCCACCAATCTGCTGGGCCACTATATCCTGACCGAATTGCTGCTGCCGGTGCTGGCGACGACACCGGGAGCACGGATCATCAATGTCTCCTCCGGCGGTATGTATACCCAGCGCCTGCGCCTGGACGATCCCGAAACCCGGCAGCTGGCATATCGGGGGCCGGAGGTCTATGCCCGCACCAAACGCGCGCAGGTGGTGCTGACCCGATGGTGGGCGCAAGGTTACCCGCGTTTGCCGGTGTTCAGCATGCATCCGGGGTGGGCGGATACCAGCGGGGTGCAAAATGCCTTGCCGTTGTTCCGCCGCGTGACACGACCCTTGTTGCGCAGCGCGGGCGAGGGCGCTGACACCATGGTGTGGCTGGCGTCCGCCGAAGAGCCTCTCCGTTTCTCCGGCCGCTTCTTTCACGATCGGCGTGTCTGGCCGGAACACAGGATGCGATCGACGCAAGGCGGTCCGGAGGAGACGGGGGACCTGGTTGCGCTGCTGGATGATTATGCCGGGCGGGTGCTGGGAACCGATTGGCGGACGCCGGGCTAGCCCGGCCTTCCGATCGGCAATTCTCCCAACGCCTTGAAACGGGATACCGTGTATTCGCAGGCGACGCGGTGATCCACCATGGGCGGGGGGTAATCCAGCAGCAGGTCGCGATGCTTGCCGAGGGGCTCATGGATGCGCTTGTTGTCGAGTCCCGCCAGTTCGGGCACATAGCGGCGGATGAACACGCCCTCGGGATCGAATTTTTCACTTTGCAGGCGCGGATTGAAAATCCGGAAATAGGGGGCAGCATCATTGCCGGTGGATGCGCTCCATTGCCAGCCGCCGTTGTTGGCGGCGAGGTCGCCGTCGACCAGGTGGCGCATGAAAAAGCGTTCGCCACGCCGCCAGTCGATAAACAGGTCCTTGCAGAGGAACATCGCGGTGACCATGCGCAACCGGTTGTGCATCCAGCCGGTGGCGCGCAACTGGCGCATCGCGGCGTCGACAATGGGAAAGCCGGTCCGTCCCTCGCACCAGCGCTGGAAGCCGTCCTCATCCTCGCGCCAGACCAGCGCGGCGGTTTCGGGACGGAATGGCTGGTGTTTGTTGACGCGGGGAAAGCCGACGAGGATATGTTTGTAGAATTCGCGCCAGCCCAGTTCGCTGATCCAGGTGTCGATTCCGGCGGCTGGGCCATGGGACAGGGCTTCGTTCATGGCCGCCCGCCAACACTGGCGGGGCGACAGGGCGCCAATGGCCAGATAGGGAGACAGGCGGCTGGTGGCGTCCGTCAGGGCGGGAATATCCCGTTGTTCGCGATAGCCTCGCAGCGAGCGATCCACAAAAGTTGCCAGCCTCGACAGCGCCGCCTCCTCGCCGCCCGGCCACAAGGCCTGCAGCGTGGCGGTCGGCACCGAAGGCTCGAATCCGGCAATGACCGCAGGCACCGGATCGGCGGCCCGCCAGGCGGTTACGCGCCGCGCCGGAACCGGCAATACCGTGACGCCGTGCTCGTGGATCTGCTGCAACCAGTTTTTCTTGAAGGGCGTAAACACGGAATAGAATCGCCCGTCTCCGGTCAGTACCCGTCCAGGTGCAACCAGGCACTGGTCGTGAAAACGGTGGCAGGCGATGCCGTGAGCGGTGAGCAATTCACTGGCGGCCTTGTCGCGCCAGCGTTCATTCCATTCGTACTGGCGGTTGCAGTAGACCGCGCTGATACCTTCGGCCTGGCAGAGCGCCAGCAAATGGCGGGGCAACCCGGCAAAATCGTCGCACGTGCGGATCAACAAGGGAATATTGAGCGCGGCCAGGGTGCGTGACAACTGGTCCAGGCTGCGCAACTCCAGATCCAGCTGGTTCCCGGATTTGTCATGGCGCCGCCATTGTCCGGGCGTGATGAACCAGACAGCCGCCACCGGCACGCCGGGGTCGCGGCAGGCTTCATGGAGCGCCGTGTTGTCGATCGTGCGCAGATCGGCACGCAACCAGAGCAGATGCCGGCTCATGCCGCGCGCACTCCCTTGACCCGCCGCCATTGCGCCACGGCCTGACGCACTGATTGCAGGTCGTGAAAGATCTGTACCGCTTCAATGCTGCGTCGGGAGGTGCGCATGCCGCCGCCGCCCGCCCAGATCTGGATGCTTAGCGGCAGCCGGAAACGCAACTCTTCCAGAAAATCGATGGCGCGGTTACTGGGGAAAGCGGCGCTGAAGGACAGGATGACGATGTCCATGCGGTGGCGCGCCGCCGCCTGCACGATGTCGCGCACCGGCATTTGCGCGCCAAAGGACACGACATCCACCTGGTCGATTCGCAGCAGCGCCTCCACCATCAGGATGCCGAGGGTGTGTTGTTCTTCCGTGGCGGTGGTCAGCAGGATGCGCGGACCCTGGGTCGCCGGGCGCAGCGCGCCGATGGTATGGCGAATCAGGTTCTGCAGTTCCTCGGTGTAGAGGTGTTCCTCAAAGATTTCGATCTTTCCGCTCATCCAGGCGTCACCGACGATGGTGTTGGTGTGCTGCATCAGGTCGAGGATGAAGGACTGCAAGCCCATGCGTACCATCTGGTGTTGCAGGTATTCGCGGACGCGGTGCGGCTCGCGGCTTTGCAGGACTTCGATCAGCTCGGCTTCCAGGTTGGAGGGCAGCACCGGGCTGGGATTGCCATGACTGGAGACCACCAGTTTTTCCAGTTCGGGCATGTCCAGGCCGATGATCTTGCCCGGCCGGAAGCCCGCGTCCAGCAGCCGGCGGATGACCCGCAGCTTGTTGATCTGCTCGGGGCCGTACAGTCGGTCGCCCTGGGCATCGCGATCCGGGTTGGGAAAGCCGTAACGGCGCTCCCACATGCGCAGCAATTCCTTGGAAATCCCGGTTTCGCGTTCCACTGCATTAATGGGCATGTTGCCGGCCGGGCGGGAGGCAGGGGAAGTTTCGACTTCCGGAACAAGCGCGCTGTTCATGGCTAATCCTCGTTTCATCAGGCCAGTTTTTTCAACTGGCGAAGCAAAAAACCGATTACGGGCAGTTTCTCGTACAGTTCTTCGGCGGCGTCCCAGTAATCACGGTGCAGGATCACCTGCCCGTGAGCATCAAATTCCAGATGGGTGCTGCCTTCGATGCACCAGTTACGGCCGCGCAGGCGGAATTCAAATGTCCAGAGCAGGAAGGCCTGCTGCCCCTGTTCCACGGCGCCAGTGAAGCGGAAGACCGGATTGTCCAGGGTCCGGAACATGCGCGCAAAGAGCGCCTCCACCGCGTCCCGCCGGTCCAGGCGGTTGAACGGATCGCGAAAGCGCGCGTCTTCCCGGTAATAGTGACGGATTTCCGGCAAGGTGTCCGGGGAAAGTTGCCGGTACCACTCCACGAGGGCAAGCAGATGGGGCGAAGCACCCAGGAAGTTCATGACGGTCTCCGCATGGGCGAGGCCGGCTTGTGCAGCACCAACTGGCAGACATTGGTGCGGCCGGTCAGGAAGCCGGCTTCGCAATACCAGTAGTAAAACCGCCACAGGCGGATAAAGGCGCTGTCAAAGCCCTGGGCGCGGATGGACGGCAAATGATGGTCGAAGGCATGCCGCCAGCGCTTGAGGGTCTCGGCATAATCGGGTCCGAAAAAGAAGAGGTCTTCTTTCCGCAAGTCGGTTCTTGCGACTTCGTCGTCCAGTCGTTGCGGCGAGGGCAGCATGCCGCCGGGAAAGATGTATTGCTGGATGAAGTCTGTCTGGCGGCGATAGTCCTCGAACCTTTCATTGGCGATTGTGATCGTCTGGATCGCCGCGCGGCCGCCGGGCTTGAGCAGGGATTGCAGCTTGCTGAAATAGGTTGGCCAGAAGGCTTCCCCCACCGCCTCCAGCATCTCGATCGACACAATGGCGTCGTATTGGCCGTCGAGGTCGCGGTAGTCACGGAAATGGAACTCGACCTTGCCCTCCGCCCCCGTGCCGGGAATGCGCGCGCGCGCCCAAGCCAGTTGCTCGGCGGATAAGGAAACGCCGGTGACAAAACAGCCATAGCGGGAGGCGGCGTACTCCGCGAAGGCGCCCCAGCCGCAGCCGATTTCGAGGATGTGTTGTCCGGGTTGAACCTGCAACGCCCGCAGGATGCGGTCATACTTGGCGGTCTGCGCCGCTTCGAGCGGTTGGTCTTCGTGCTCAAAAACGGCGGAAGAATAGGTCATGCCTTCGTCCAGCCACAGCCGGTAGAAGGCGTTGCCGATGTCGTAGTGCGCATGGATATTGCGACGGCTGTTAC
>CAZPZK010000103.1:0-9013 GCA_964591095.1 uncultured Moraxellaceae bacterium
GTCGGAGAGGACAGACCGGGCATGCCAAAGCCCCGCCACATGCCGTGACAGGGAGACGCCCGGACGGACCGGGAAGAAGGAAGGAAGGGAACCGCGGAAAGGTGGATCGCCATGAAAATCTGCTCCATGCAGCTTGCGATTTGTATCGTACCGGGCCCGGTGATGCCGGGCTTCTAAGCTCCATTTAACCACTGCGCGGCGAGCAACACCGCGTCTCAAGACCTCTGAACCCCAGGGTCGATAGTGCTTGCATGCCACTGAATGTAGCGCAAAATTTCCTAGGCGACAAATGAAATCCACGCTATTTAATCTGTGTCAAATTGTGAAATGGCACACGTCTTGCTTCACGTTTTTACAAAAAAAATGCCCCGACAGCGCGGGGCATTTCTGATTGATTTTTCTCCACGAAATCAAGGTGCAATCGGCATCAGCGGCGGCGTCACGTCCGCATTTTGCCCCCGGTGCCGCAGGAAATGATCCATCAGCACGATCGCCAGCATCGCCTCGGCGATGGGCGTGGCGCGCACGCCGACGCAGGGATCGTGACGGCCCTTGGTGACCACTTCCAGGGGTTGGCCGTGGAGGTCGATGCTCTGCCCCGGCGTGGTGATGCTGGACGTCGGCTTGAGCGCGATGGAGACCACGATCGGCTGGCCGCTGGAAATGCCGCCCAGCACGCCGCCGGAATGATTGGCGGTAAAGCCCTCTGGCGTCAGTTCGTCGCGGGCCTCGTGGCCTTTTTGCGTCACCACGGCAAAGCCGTCGCCGATTTCCACCGCCTTGACCGCATTGATGCTCATCATCGCGTGCGCGATATCGGCATCCAGGCGGTCAAAGACCGGTTCGCCCCAGCCCACGGGCACGTTGTCCGCGACGACGATCAAGCGCGCGCCGACACTGGTGCCGTCGCGGCGCAGGTTGGTGATCAGCGTCTCCATCGCCGCCACGGCATCACGGTCGCCGCAGAAGAACGGGTTCTGGTTGACATAGTCCCAATCCAGTTGCGTGGCCCTGACGTCGCCGATCTGCACGACATGGCCGCGCACCGTCACGCCAAACTTCTCGGCCAGGTATTTCTTGGCGATGGCGCCGGCGGCCACCCGCATCGCGGTCTCGCGCGCGGAGGAGCGACCGCCGCCGCGATAGTCGCGAAAACCGTATTTCTGGGTGTAGGTATAGTCAGCATGACCGGGCCGAAAGGTGGCGGCGATGTTGCCGTAATCCTTCGATTTCTGGTCGGTGTTTTCGATCAGCAGGCCGATGGGCGTGCCGGTCGTCCTGCCTTCAAACACGCCGGAAAGGATCTTGACCACATCGTCTTCGCGGCGCTGGGTGGCGAAGGCCGACGTGCCGGGCTTGCGGCGGTCAAGGTCGGCCTGCAGATCGGCTTCGCACAAGGCCAGGCCGGGGGGAACGCCATCGACAATGGCGCCCAGCGCCGGGCCATGCGATTCGCCAAAGGTGGTGACGCGGAAAAGCTGGCCAATGCTGTTGCCTGCCATGTTACAGGGCCTCCTTGAATTGCGGCTGGTGCTGCCGGCACTGGGCGGCCGTCAGGGCGAAGACGCCGGAGCCGCCATGCTCAAACTCCAGCCACTGGAAGGGAACCTCGGGGAAGGCCTGTTCCAGCGCCCACCACGAATTGCCGACTTCGACCACCAGCACGCCGTTGTCGGTCAGGTAATCCGCCGCCTCGGCGAGGATGCGGCGGGCGATCGACAAGCCGTCCGGACCGGCTTCCAGCGCCAACTCGGGTTCGCGGGTGTATTCCGGAGGCAGGTCGGCCATGTCGCCGGCGTCAACATAGGGCGGGTTGCTGACGATCAGGTCATACTTTTGACCGGGCAGCTTGGCAAAGACGTCGGATTCGATCAGGCTGACCTGTTCAGTCAGGTTGTGGTGCTCGACATTGACCGCGGCGACGGACAAGGCATCCAGCGAAATATCGGTGGCATCCACCAGTGCTTCCGGGAAGGCATGGGCGATGGCGATGGCGATGCAGCCGGAGCCGGTGCAAAGGTCCAGGATGCGCAGGGGGTCCTGAACACCCAGCGAGGCGAAGTTCTCGTTGATCAGCTCGGCGATCGGGGAACGCGGCACCAGCACGCGTTCATCCACATAAAAGGGATGACCGCAGAAATAGGCCAGATTGAGCAGGTACGCCAGGGGGATGCGGTCATTGATGCGCTTTTCCAGCAACTCGACGATGCGGCGGCGCTCGCTCGGCAGCAGACGGGCCTGGAGGATTTCCTCATCGGCGTCCCAGTTCAGGGACAGGGTCTGCATGACCAGCGCGGTGGCCTCGGCAAAGGGATCTTCGCTGCCATGCCCCAGATGGACATCCGCGCTGCGCAGGCAGGTCACGGCAAAGCGGATAAAGTCGCGGATGGTATGCAACTCGGCGACGGCTTCCTGAAACAGGGTCTGGGGGAGGATGACGGCCTCGTCCACGCGAAATACCTCGATAATTGGCGGATATAAGGCAGCGATTGTAACAGCAAAGGCATCTCCCCTGTAGGTCGGGCTTGAGCCCGACAACTGCCCTTCTTTCGGAAGATGTTGTCGGGTTGAAACCCGACCCACTGTCGTTCAGGCGGCCCTGGCCCGATCCAGATCCGCCAGCATCTGTTCGCCGGTCAACTCCGGCGCCGCCAGGCCGTTGAAGTACTGGCCCATGCCCGCGGCATCGTAATGCGGGCGCATGCGCGGGGTCAGCAGGCCGATTTCGCGGATATTGGGCACCAGTCGCGTCAGCATGATATTGCGGAAGCGCTGCATGCCGGGCGAAGTCTGCACCAGTTGCCGCCATTGCTCGCGGGTGACGCTGGTGCCGCCGTACCATTCATCATAGACCTCATAGCCCATGAAACGGTTGCGCATCAACAGCGCCACTTCATACGCCCAGTCTTCGCGCTCGGCGTGTTCCCTGGGGCTCAGGTGCTCGGCAAAATGTTCCTTCAGCGCCAGCACGCCGTAGTGGACGTGACGGGCTTCATCCTGGATCACGTATTTCAGCAACTCCTTCAGCAGCGGCTCGCGGGTGTTCTGGTAAATGAAGCCGAAAGCGCCCAGCGCCAGCCCTTCCACCATGATCTGCATGCCCAGGAACTTCATGTCCCAGCGGGAATCGGTCATCAGCGCGTCGATGATCACGAACAGGTTGTCGTTGATCGGGTACATCTTGCCCAGCTTTTCGCTCAGGTAGCGGTGGAAAACTTCCACATGACGCCCCTCGTCGATCACCTGCGTCGAACCATAGAGTTTGCCGTCAAAAAACTGCACCGACTCGGTGACCTGGGAGGCGGCGAGCAAGGCGCCCTGCTCGCCATGAAGAAACTGCGACAGGAACCACGACGCCATCGAGTGCGTCATCTTCATCTGCTCGGCTTGATTGAGCTTGATGCCGATCCGGGCGGCGGCGCCCAGGTCGATCATGTCCAGGGGTACGATCGGCACTTCGGGGTTGAAGGGATCCACCGACGTGTGCCAAGGCAGGTTTGATCCGTTCCACTGTCCTTGCTTGGCGCGTTCGTAGAGAGCGTGCATTTCCGGATGGTCGTGCGGGTAGCTCCAATTGAAATGGGCGCTATGACTGGCGGGCATGTCCGAGGTTTCGCTCAGCTTGCCGGATTTGAGCAATAGTCCGCGCAGGGCGGATGGCGCCATCGAGCGGAGGACATTCGGATTTTTCATGGAAGTAAAGATTTCCGCCGCTTCCAGAACTTCGTCGACGCGGTTCTGAACTCTGGCGGGCAGGATGTGGCGGATCCGATCTATTTGTTCGTACATGGCGGTGCTCCGGGCGGAAATCGGGTAATGGGGTCTTCGTCAGTGGGATTGGGGCGGATCAATGTCAAAGCTGACAGGCGAGCAGGCGCGTGCGATGCAGGACAAGGCATAGCGCTGCTCCTTTTCTTCCGGCATCAGGCAATTCGGCTCCGGCATGTCGACGCTGCCTTCGATTACGCGGACCCGGCAACGGCCGCAACCCCCCAGCGTGCAGGAAAACTGCATCGGCGCGCCGGCGGACAACCCGGCCTCCAGCAAGGTCTGGCCGGGGGCGGCGGTGGCGCTCCAGGTCTGGCCGTTGTACCGCACCTTGACCGGCTGGGCGCTGAATTGCGCCGTATCGGCCGGTCCGGCGGCCGGGGTGAATTTTTCCTGATGAAAGCGGGCGGCGGGCAGCCCGCGCGCCAGGACTTCATCCTGCACGCCTTGCATCACCGGCTCGGGTCCGCAGGTAAACACGTCCAGTTCCGTGAGGGGATTGTCCGCCAGGACATCGTCCAGCAAGCGACTGAAGGTGGCCCGATCAAGCCGCCCGGTTTCCCCCTGCCAGGCTTCGGGTGGGTTTTCCAGCACATGGATCACGGACAGCCGCTCGTCATATTCCTGCTCCAGCATGCAGAGCGCATCGCGAAAGATGATGTCATCCAGACCGCGATTGCCGTAAAACAGATGAATGCGGGTCAGCGGTTCGCACTCCAGCAGGGTGCGGGTGATGGACATCAACGGGGTAATGCCACTGCCGCCCGCCACCAGCAACAGGTTGCGCGCCATTGCGGCATCCGGTGTCACCGTGAAGTTGCCGGAGGGTCCGAGCACGCGCAGGGTATCCCCTGCCTTGAGCTGATCATTCAGCCAGTTGGAAACCAGGCCGCCGCTGACGCGCTTGACCGTAATCACGGCCTGGTCGCCGTGATGGGCAGCGCTGGACAGGGAATAGGCGCGCCGGTATTCCCGTCCGTCAAGGTTTACCACGACGGTATAAAACATGCCGGGGCGGAAATGGATCGGCTGGCCATCCGGATTGGCCAACACCACGCTGATGGCATCGGCGGTTTCGCGCACCACCTCGCGCACCCGCAGGCTGGAGGGCAGCAGCAGGGGTTGCGGAGGCACAGCGGGTCGGCGGACGGCGCGGTCTTCCGCCCCAAAGATCCGGGGTGCGCCGGGTTTGAATTTTCCGGCGGGTCTTCTCAGTCCCAGGGTATGCAAGGCCAATTGCACGGCATCGCGGCGCAGCGTGTTGAGCGTTCTGAACAAGGCCATGCTTCCACCTCTTTGCTTTACAGGCGTAAATTAAACTTTATGCGCCAATATTGTCTGACAATCTGTCTGTTTTACGGAATATCCTATTATTTTAGGTGGCGAGCAAGTGCTTTTGTATTAAATTGACACTCGTCAATGTAACAATTGAAAATGTCTCTCGTTGCCGCGAAAGAAACGATGCATGCAGTCCGTGGCAAGGTCCGCTAGAATCGCATCCTGCGCTGTTCCGGACTGCCTGCCGCTCATGAAAAACCCGCTGTTGAACGAATTGAAGAAATCCCTGACCGCCGAGAAAAAGGCGGCCGCCCTGCCCGCCCCTGCGCCGGTCAAGCCGATGGCTGAGCCGGACGAGGCCACGCTATGGCAACGGGCGCTGACCGGCGTCAAGCCCCTGGTGACCGAGCCGTTGGCGCAGCCGGAAAAAATCCGCCGCGACAAGCAGGAGTTGCTGATGCGCCGCGCCCTGGCGGAAGGCGAACGTGAAATGGAGAATCACGGCATCTCGGACACGATGGCGCTGCTGAATCCGGTGGCCACGGAGGCGCGGCTGGCATTCCGCCGCACCGGGGTGCAGGTCGGTCAGTTCAAGAAATTGCAGGACGGGCAGTTGCTGTGGAAGGCGGCGGTCGACTTGCACGGTTGCACGGTGGAAGCCGCGCGTCAGGCGGTGCTGCAACTGGTAGCAGATGCCCGCGAGGAAGGACTGACCGTGATCAAGATTGTCCACGGCAAGGGCTACAGCCAGGAAACCGCGGGGTCGTTGCTGAAAACCTGTGTCAACGGCTGGCTGCAGCAGCATCCCGCCGTGCTGGCGTTTTGCTCCGCGCCCGCCAAGGATGGCGGCACTGGCGCCGTGCTGGTGCTGCTCAAGCGCCTGCCGCCGCCCGACAGTGACCGCCGCGCCTGAATACCTTGGCTAAAGTTCCGGGGATTTCACCGTTTGTACGCTTTACCCCGCCGTCGCATTACGCTACGGTGCCCTAACTCGCCTATTTGTATGAGACAAATCATGGAAAAAGCCTACGCTTCCATCATCAGCGCGGTCGGGGAGGACTTGACCCGGCCCGGTCTGGCCGATACCCCGAAACGCGCCGCCAAAGCCTTCCAGTATCTCTGCAAAGGGTATCAGGACGATCTGGACACGCTCGTCAACAACGCCATCTTTCCGTCCGATAACGACGAAATGGTGATCGTGAAGGACATCGAACTTTATTCGCTGTGCGAACATCACCTGTTGCCCTTTATCGGTAAGTGCCATGTCGCCTACCTGCCCGACGGCAAGGTACTGGGCCTGTCCAAGTTCGCCCGTATCGTCGACATGTACGCGCGCCGCCTGCAGATCCAGGAAAACCTGACCAAGCAGATTGCGGATGCCGTGCTTCAGGTGACTGGCGCCAAGGGCGTGGCGGTGACCATCGAGGCCAAGCACATGTGCATGATGATGCGCGGGGTGGAAAAACAGAACTCGGTAATGAAGTCCTCGGTCATGCTCGGGCGCTTCCGTGATAGTTCGCAAACCCGCAACGAATACCTCAGCCTGATCACCCATTAAGCCCCCTGGATCAGGCCTGTACAATTTTCAGGCCTGATCTTGCATAAGCCGCGCCAATACCGGATAGTCTGCGGTACATCGCTATCCGCTCCCCCAAAATTATAAAAAGATGAACAGCCAGAACATGCTGGACGCGTTGATGAACAACACCAACCGGATGATTTACTTCAAGGATCTTGAAGGACGCTATACCTTTGTCAATCGCGAGTGGTTGGCCGCGACCGGCCTGAGCGAGCATCATGCCCTCGGCCGCAGCGACCATGAGCTTTTTGGCGCGGACTGGGCCGGCATCTTCCGCCGCAACGACCTGGAAGTCAGCCGCACCCGGCAACCGCTGGACTTTGAAGAACAGGTGCCCCTGCCTGACGGCCGCGTCGTAATCAGCCACTCCATCAAATTCCCGGTATACGACAACCAGGGCCGGCTCAGCGGCACCGGCAGCATTTCCAGCGACATCACCGGGCGCAAGCAACTGGAAGAGTCGCTGTTGCGCTCCAACCAGACCAAGGACAAGTTCTTTTCAATCATCGCGCATGACCTGAAGAACCCGCTCAACGGGCTACTCGGCCTGACCGACCTGATACTGGATGAAATCAACCTCGCCGATCCGCGACAGATCGAGCGGGAAATCCGGCTGATCAATCAGACGACGAAGGTGCTGCACAACCTGCTGGACAACCTGCTGACCTGGGCGCGCTCACAGACCGGCCTGCTGGAATACTGTCCCCGTTACCTGCCGCTGTCCTCGCTGGTGAACGAGTGCGTGGAACTGGTGCGCCCGGCCCTGCTGGCCAAGCGACTGACATTGCACGCCGACATTGCGCCCGACCTCAAGGCAATGATCGATCCGCAAATGACTTCGACCATCCTGCGTAACCTGCTGGTCAATGCCATCAAATACAGCCATTCCGGCAACGATATCCGGATCACCCTTGACATGCGACAACTGGGTGGTGCTGGAAATCGCCGATCAGGGCGTCGGGATTGCGCCGGGCCGCCTGCCCCGGCTATTCCAGCTGGAGAGCAAGTCCTCCACCCAGGGCACGGACGGCGAGATGGGTAGCGGGCTGGGCCTGTTGCTGTGCAAGGACTTTGCCGAGCGTCAGCAGGGCCGGATAGAAGTCGAAAGCGAATTGGGCAAGGGAACGGTAATGCGTGTCCGTCTGCCCCGTCAGGGCGGCGACGGACAATCCGTCGCGATCCAGGCGGCCTGAAGCCAGCGCCGTGCGCGGGGCCGGGACAGACGGCCGGCGCCATCCCTCCCCGGCACGGGGACTCACTAGAGTTTGTGCAAGCTGAATCCCAAACCTTCCAGCACCGCCGCTTGCGCGTGGGGAGCCACCACGCCCAGCGACATCACGTCGGGACGCAAATACGTCACCGCTACCCGTTGCAGGTCGGCAATGCTGACCGCCAGCAGCGCCGACCTCATCTTGCGGCGCTGGGCGGGCGTGCGGCCATAAAGGGCGTTATGGAAGGCGCTGCGGGCTTCACCGGCGGGCGACAACGGCTTGTCGAGCGAGGCGATGATGCCAAGGATCGCCTCCTCCAGTTGGCGGTCTTCGTGCGGGTTTTCGCGCAGCCAGTCCAGACTGGCCTGGAAGTCGGCAAAGGTGGCCTCCAGCCGGGGATCACGGTAGGAAAAGAAGCGGAAGGCGCAGGCGTTGCTGTCGTACCCCGCACCGCCGCCATAGGCGCCACCCTGCTCGCGGATGGCGCG
This sequence comes from uncultured Moraxellaceae bacterium, assembly GCA_964591095.1. GTDB lineage: Bacteria > Pseudomonadota > Gammaproteobacteria > Pseudomonadales > Moraxellaceae > Fluviicoccus. The sequence goes on from CAZPZK010000103.1 coordinate 8,325, forward strand.
ATGCAGGAAGCCGTTGCGCAGAAAGCCGCCCAGCACCATGAAGGCCGGGGCATCGGGATGATCGACCGGCACCGCCGGATAGGCGGCGGCGCAGAACTGGACCTGGCTGTTGATCAGCCAGGCGGTGCGCCGGGGACTCGTGTCAATCGTCCCGGTCAGGCGGCCGGTCGCCACCGCCCCCGCCGCCGCCATCGGGGTATGCCGCCAGGCCTCATGGAGGGCGGCGGTCAATGCCGGCAGGCGCTCCGCTTCGGCAATCAGCAGGAACTGCCGGGGGGATGCCAGCACCTTGTCATGCATGTCCCGCAACCGGGCCAGCAACCGCGCCGCGCCGTCATCCTGCTGAACCTCTTGAACCAGCCCGCGCAAACGCGGCAAGGCGGGCAAGCCGGAGATCCGGTAATCCAGCGCGGCAATCGCGCTCAGGGCATGGCTGGCTGTCTGCATGGCGAGGGCATGCCCGCTATCGGTGAGGCTGGCTTCAAAGCGCGCCTTGCGTTGACCCAGGTATTCCCGCACCCGCTCCGTTTCATCAAAGCGCAGTTGCTGCAGGGTCGTCCGCACCAGTTCAAAACTGTCGGCGTGGTAATGCAGCGCCTTGCTGGAAACGACAAGATGCCCCAATCCGGATTGAGGATCATCCAGGCTGGAGCGGGTGCTCAGCCCCAGCCTGACGCCGCCACTGACCC
>CAZPZK010000104.1:0-9007 GCA_964591095.1 uncultured Moraxellaceae bacterium
GCGTTTCGAATCGCATGAGGGCGGCACCCGCCTGCATTACACCATCGTCTTCCGCGGCATCGTGCCGCTGCTGGGACCGGTGGTCAAGGCAGCGCTGGAGCAGGGCATCCGCCGCGGCCTCAAGAAGCTGGCGCGGATGTCCCTTTGATGGGGAAGCCGTTCGAGCGCACCTTTGAAGTCCAGGGCCGACGCATCGCGGCCCGCTGCTGGCATGATCCGGGCTTGCCGCCGCTGCTGGCGCTGCATGGCTGGCTGGACAATGCCGCAACCTTTGATCATCTGGCGCCCTTGCTGCCCGATCACCACCTGGTGGCGATGGATTTTGCCGGCCATGGACTCAGTGATCATCGCGCGCCCGGAATCCGTTACCATTTTGTGGATCATGTGGACGATGTGCTGGCGGTGGTCAATGCCCTGGGCTGGGAGGACCTGGCGCTGATGGGGCATTCGATGGGGGCCGGTATTGCCACGCTCTTTAGCGCCGCCTTGCCGGAACGCGTGCGCAAGCTGGTGCTGATCGAGGGGTTCGGCCCTCTGACCGGAGACCCGGCGTCCGCACCGGCGCTGCTGCGAAACGCCCTGCTGCAGAAGACCGGCCTGGAGTCCGCTCCCCGGGTGATTTCCGATCTGGCGCTGGCTGTTCGCGCCCGGATGCAGGGCATCGTCCCGGTCAGTGAGGCGGCGGCGCGGGTTTTGTGCGAGCGCGGGGTGCTGGCGGTGGAGGAGGGATATGTCTGGCGCACCGACCGACGCTTGCGGCTGGATTCGCCGATCCGGCTGACAGAGGCGCAGGTCCTCCAGTATATTGCCGCCATCACGTCGCCGACCCTGCTGGTGCTGGGGGAGCAAGGGCTGCCGTTCCACCAGGATGACCTTCAGGCACGGATTAAGGCTCATCCCCAACTGGACGTGGTTCGCCTGGCTGGCGGTCATCACCTGCACCTGGACGGGGATGTGGCGGCGGTGGCGGCGGCCGTAAACCGGCACCTAGCGGATAAAGTTGATTCTGTCACAATTTGTCAATAAGCAACTTTGGTGCACATCTGTTCATGCAGTACAGTGCGCCATGAGAGTCGGCAAAGTCAGCCCACCGGAATGACAAGGAAGAAAGGGATTTTCATGCGCTCGCAATTGACTACCCATCGTAATACCCGCTTTTCCTGTAGCCTCTTTATGCCTTTCATCCCACGCCCGCGCGCGCCAAACTGGCCCTTGCGTGCGATTGCAGCACCACGTTAACCCGCACCAGCCTGTCCCAGAAGCTGGAAATACTACGAAAACAAGGAGATTGATCTTGGCGACCATCAATGGTTCCGATAACCCGAATACCCTGACCGGCACCGCTGATGCCGATGTCATCAATGCCTACATGTCGGCGGACACCGTCAATGCCGGCGCCGGAAATGATGTCATTGTCGGCGATGGCATTGATACGGTATTGGAAGGCTTGGGAGGACTCTCGGGAGGATTGAGTTATCCGGGCACTCCGGTAACGATCCCCGTCACGTATGCCTTGTACAACATCACCGTGGACATGATGGTCAGCCAGGATACCCTGGCCGGTGGCGTGGGGGATGATATCTATGTTGCCAACCACGGCAACGTGGCGGACCTCATTGTTGAACTGGCGGGCGAGGGCACGGATACCGTCCAGAGCCTGGGGGACTGCACGCTGGCCGATAATGTCGAGAACCTGGAGTTGCTGGATGGGCAGGTGCAGGATGGCAAGGTCCGGGTCCTGAATGTCATGTATACGACGATTAATGTACCTGGATTGGGGCTCACGGGCATTGGCAACGCCATGGATAACCGGATCACGGGGAATGGCCGCGACAATGTGCTGAACGGCCTGGGCGGAGCGGACGTCCTGATTGGTGGATTCGGCGATGACATCCTGGACGGCGGCACTGGCGTGGATGTCATGCAGGGTGGCGTCGGCAACGACATCTACTACGTTGACAATAAATCCGATCAGGTACTGGAAAGCACTCCCGCCAATGGCGTCTCTCCGGTCCAGGCCATTTATCGCGTCAGCACTCTGACGGGTGGCGCGCAAGCCACCGGCGGTTCCAGCGGCTTTGGCCGGATTTCCGCCGATGGGAAGTTGGTGGTGTTCAGCAGCCAGGCGACCAGTCCCCTGGGAGAGAGCAGCGCCAGCAACGACATTTTCCTCAAGAATCTGGCCACCGGGCAATTGACCGGTATGACGACCGGTGGGAACTCCTTTCTGAATGCTAACTCTCCCGTGCTGTCTCTGGATGGCACCCGTCTGGCCTATTCCACCGGTTATTCCGACCAGGTCAGCGGTGATACCAACGGCGTGACCGACATCCTGGTCCGCAATCTGAGCACGGGCACGATCACCCGCGCCAATACCGATGCCTCCGGAGCGCAGGCGACCGGCGGCGGCAGCACCAATCCGGTGTTCTCAGCCAACGGGGCCAAGATCGGTTTTGAAAGCTCCGCGACCAATCTGGTGGCGGGCGACAGCAATGGCCAGCAGGACCTGTTCGTCAAGACGCTGAACGGCAATGCCATCGTTCGCGTCAATACCAATGCAGCGGGTGAACAGGCGATGGGCGGCGGCAGCTCCGGCCTTGCCTTCTCGACAGATGGCGGCAAGGTGATCTTTACCAGTTCGGCGACCAATCTGGTGGCCGATGACACCAATGGCATGAGCGATATCTTCGTCAAGGATCTGGTCAGCGGCGCCATCACCCGCGTCAACACCAACTCGGCCGGGGAGCAAGCCACTGGCTCCAGCAGTGGCGGCACCCTGTCGGCGGACGGCACCAAGGTGCTCTTTGCCAGCAGCGCCACCAACCTCGTCAGCGGTGATACCAATGGTCAAATGGACCTGTTCGTCAAGGATCTGATCACCGGCGTCGTCACGCGTGTCAATACCACAGCCGGTGGCTTGCAGGCGACTGGCGGGACTTCTTCGGGTGCCTCGTTCTCACCGGATGGCACCAAGGTGCTCTTCAGCAGCAGCGCCACCAACCTGGTGTCCGGGGACACCAACGGCCAGCAGGATGTCTTCCTCAAGGATCTGGTGACGGGAGCGGTTTCCCGCCTGAATACCAATGACCTCAATACGCAGGCCACCGGTGGCGGCAGTTCGTCGGCATCGTTTTCACCGGATGGCACGCGGGTGATTTTCACCAGTGCCGCCATCAACTTGGTCACCGGTGACTCCAACGGTTTTGATGATGTGTTTGTCGTCGAGCTGGCGGGCGTGGATGCGGGTGGCGTGGACACTGTGCGCTCCAGCATCAGCCATACGCTCGCCCAATATATCGAGAAACTGGAACTGACCGGCACGGCGGACCTAAACGGCACCGGCAACAATCTGGCCAATACCCTGACGGGCAATGGCGGCAACAATATCCTTAACGGACTGACCGGGGCGGATACCCTGATCGGTGGCGGAGGCAACGATACCTATGTCATCGATCATGCCGGGGATACCGTGGTCGAGTTGTCGGGGCAGGGTACCGATCGCGTCATGTCTTCCGTCAGCCTGACGCTGGCGGCGGAGGTGGAGAATCTTGAGCTGACCGGCACGGCGGCGCTCAATGGCACCGGCAACGCCCTTGCCAACAGCCTGCTGGGAAACAGCGGTGTCAATCAGCTGTCGGGGGGGCTGGGCAACGATACGCTGAATGGCGGTCTGGGCGCGGATACCCTGATGGGGGGCGCCGGGGATGATGCCTATGTGGTGGACCAGTCCGGGGACGTGGTCATCGAAGCCGCCGGAGAAGGCACGGCGGACAAGGTGACGTCCTGGGTCAGTTATACCCTGGGTAATAACGTCGAAAACCTGGTGCTGCAAACCGGTGCCACGGCATTGAATGGCACCGGCAACGCGCTGGTCAACCGTATCACCGGCAACGCGGGCAACAACGTGTTCGCAGGCTTGGGCGGCAATGACATCCTGACCGGGGGCGCGGGTGATGACACCTATGTCTTTGGTCGGGGTGATGGCGCCGATACCGTCAAGGACCTGGATGCGACGACCGGCAACCTGGACACCTTGTCCTTCCTGGCCGGCATTGATCATGACCAGTTGTGGTTCCGCCAGTCGGGTAACAACCTGGAGGTCAAAGTCATTGGCACCACCGATCGGGTGGTGATCAGCAACTGGTATCTGGGCGCGGACAATCAGGTGGAAGAGATCCGGTCAGGAGATGGCATGACGCTGATGGCGTCGGAAGTGGCCAATCTGGTATCGGCAATGGCGTCCATGTCGGCGCCAGCCGCAGGGCAGACTACGCTCAACGCGACCCAGCAAGCCGCCCTCGAAGCCGTTTTCGTCGCCAACTGGAGCTAAGACGGAACAGTCCGCCGCCCTCCGGGGCGGCGGACTGCCGAGGCTTCAGTCCCTGCCTTGGATGCGTCGCAAAAACTCCTGGTCCATACGGGTCTTGATGGTTCGCCAATCAATGCCCAACCGCTGTCCCGCAGCCTCATAGCTGCCGCAACGTGCGTAAACCAGGGCAAAGTATCTCCCCAAGAGCTGTTCATGATCCAGGTCTCCGGCCGCCACCGCCATCCCCAGGGCGGTCGCGGCGTCGGAGGCCTTGGCCTGTCCGGCGGACGGAGGCGCATAGCGGCCCCGGATCAGGATGCTCCGCACGCATTGTTCCAGTTCCCGCATATTGCCGGGCCAAGGGTGATCCGGCAGGTTTTTCCGGATCCAGGCAGCGGCCTCCCCGGCGAGTTCAGATGCCACGCTCCTGTCAACCAGGCGCAGGCTGACCACGCTCAGCAGGTGATCCAGTTCAGCAGGCTTTTCCCGGAGCTGATCCCGCAGCGAGGGCGTCCGGATAATGTCCGAGCATAATCGGTAATACAGGTCCTCGCGAAAGCGGCCGTTTTCCATCTCGACGCCCAGATCCCGGTGTGTCGCGGCAATGATACGGCCGTGGAACTCGCGGAGCGTGTGGTCGCCCACGCGCTGGAAGTGCCGGCTCTGCAATACCCGCAGCAATTTGACCTGAACCTCCGGCGGCAGTTCCCCTACTTCATCGAGAAAGACGGTTTGCGCGGCATGACGGGTCTCCAGGAAACCGGCACGGTCGGCGATCGCCCCGGTGAATGCGCCCTTGCAATGACCGAAAAGCTCGCTCTCCAGCAAGGTGGCGGGCAAGGCCGCCAGATGCACGGGCTGGTGGCATTGTCGGAAATCCATCAGGAATTGCCGTGAATTTTCCTGGAACGGGATGTATTGCGACATGCCGATGGCCTGCGCCACCAGCTCCTTGCCGGTTCCGGACGGCCCCAGCACCAGGGTCGAGAACTCCTGCATGCGCGCATGCAGGCCCTTGCGGTAGCGGCGGAGGTCGTGGGTGAAAATGGAGTTCCAGACATCGGCGCGCAGCCCCGCCGAGAGCCGGGTGGTGCCGGAAATGGCGCGATAGGTCAGGTGAAAAGCGCGCCGGATCTGGAAGAACAAGGCAAAGAGATGGGCTGGTGCATATTGGTGTTCATTCATCAGCGGGGTCTGGCCGAGCAGGGACTGCCAATCCTGCAGGAAGCGTGAATAGAACGGCATGCGCGTGGCGCTTTGCTCGGGATGGATCAGCACGGGATAAAACAGGTTCTCGACCCGGTAGTACAGCACATACATGGCCAGATCCGCATAGCATTGCCAGTCGCTGTCATCCACGGTGACTCCGGTCTGGAGTCGATCCCGGGCAGCGGCAATGGCCCGCTCCCCGGCCTCGCTGAGCGCGGCAAGATGCGGGCTGGAGCCTTGCTGGCCCGGCTCCATGATCCAGAGGTCATGGCTGGGCGCGCTGTCGCCCAGCACCTGGCGTTCCAGCCGGATGCGCTCTTCGGTAAAGGGGTTGGTAAACCCCAGCTGGCCCATGGCGCGGGCGATGGGGCGCACGGAAGGGGGGAATAAGACGGTCATAGTGTTTGCCTCCAGGCTCCGTCATTGCATGACGGTCATGACGGCTAATTATGTATACCATAAGGCGGGATGGCAGGCTAATTCAGTTGTGCAAATCCAGTAAGTATATGAAGTATATGATTTAAATTTTGTTTCTTAAGCTGGCATGACCTTCGCAATATCCGGGTATTACTTCAAAAAGCGTCATGGAGAACAACATGAAACCCGGATACAAGGCGGTCGTCCTGGCCTGTGTCATGCTGACCGGTTCAATGGTGCAGGCTGCCGGATTGCTGCAGACCGTGGGCAGTTCCGCTCAATCGCTGCGGCTGGTGGATCACGATGTCAACGTATTGATAAATAACGGTTTTGCCCGTGTTGAGGTCACGCAGCGCTTCAGCAACAGTGGCGGGGAGAAGCTGGAAGCGGTCTATCGCTTTCCTCTGCCTCGTGGCGCCAGCCTGTCGGAGATGCGTATCCTGTCCGGCGAAAACGTGATTGCCGGTGAAGTGATGGCCAAGGAACAGGCTCGGGAGGCCTATAGCTCCGAAAAGCAGCAGGGCCGAGATGCCGGGTTGGCAACCCAGGAAAGCGGCCATGAACTGGAGTTTCGGGTCACGCCGATTGCGCCGCATCAGGAAGTGACGGTCAGTTTTGTCTATTATCAGCCGGTTGTCATTGATACTGGCATTGGTCGATTTGTCTACCCGCTGCAGGAAGGCGGCACTGATGACGGTACACCCGGCTTCTGGAACTTCAATGACCGGGTGGAGAACAGCTTTTCCATCAATCTCAATTTGAAGAGCGCGTGGCCGGTGGAGAGCATGCGCGCTCCCGGCCTGGAATCCGTGGCGCGTGTCGATCATGCCGATCCCTATCACTGGACGCTTAAATCCGAGCAGAAAGGCGGCAGTCTCAACCGCGATTTTGTCCTGTATTACCGGTTGGCCGACAATCTTCCAGGCCGGGTGGAGGTCATTCCTTATCGCAAATCCGCTACAAGTGACGGAACCTTCATGATGGTGGTGACACCGGGGGCTGACCTCCAGCCGTTGAAATCCGGGTCCGATTATGTGTTTGTCCTGGATGTCTCGGGCAGCATGCAATCCAAGCTGGCCACCTTGCTGAAGGGGGTTTCGCAGTCGCTGGGGCGCATGTCGGGCCAGGACCGATTCCGTGTTGTCACCTTCAATGACCAGTCCCGTGAAGTGGTGCCGTGGATGGCGGCCACACCCGAAAATGTTCAGCAGGCGTTGTCAACGCTGGGAGGGCTAACGAGCTCGGGCGGCACCAATCTCTATGCCGGGCTGGAACGCGGGCTGCAAAGCCTGGATGCCGGTCGCACCACCAGCCTGATTCTGGTGACTGACGGCGTGACCAATACCGGGATTGTCGATCCCAAGTCGTTTGCTGAACTGGTGAAGCAAGTGGACTTGCGCCTCTTCGGCTTTGTCATGGGCAACAACGCCAACTGGCCGCTGGTCAGCCTGATCGCCGAGGCGTCCGGCGGGTTTTATGCGGGCGTATCCAATGATGACGATATCGTCGGACAAATCCTGCTGGCGCGCAGCAAACTGACCAGCGAGGCCATGCACAATGTGCAACTGGAGCTGAGTGGCGGCGGTGTCCACGATGTGACCACGGGTGTAGCCAAGATCTATCGCGGTCAGCAAGTGGTGTTGTTCGGCCGTTACAGCCAGCCGGGAAAGACCCGGATGACGCTCAAGGCGAAGGTAGGAGGACAGGATAAGACATATACCACCGAATTCGAGCTCCCGGCCGTAGATGGTCGCAATCCCGAGCTTGAGCGGTTGTGGGCGCTGGCCAGCGTCGACGATACCGAGCGGCGGATGCAGGCGGGGCTGACCAGCGAGCATGAGGGCAAGGCGGCGATCCGCCGACTGGGAGTGGAAAACCAGATTGTCACCCGTGAAACCAGCATGGTGGTGATGCAGGAGGATGCTTTTCAGTCGCGGGGCATCGATCGGCGCAATGCGCGGCGCGTAGCGGAAGAGCAAAAGGCGCAGGCCGCCGCGTCGTCACCGGTTCAAGGCAGCCTGCCTCCGCCCGCCTACCGCGTGGACAGCAAACAACCCGCCTTTGGCATGCATGCGCCGTCGCTGGGAGGAGGGCATGGGGGGGCGGCCGGTCCGTGGGGATTGCTCGGACTTGCGCTGTTGGGTGCCCTGCGCTGGGTGCGGCGTCAGCCGCGTCGCTAAGGGGATGAGCCTTTAAGGGGGAATGACCATGTACAACGAACAAAACATCCAGCAGGACTCCGCATCCTGGATCTTCTTCGTCAAGCTCTGCTTCGCCATTTCCGTGGGAGCGCTGGGCTTCGGCATCTTCATGCTGCCAGTGGACATCTGGATGAAGGGCTACCTGATGATGGGCTCGCTGTTTACCGTCGGCTCGACCATCACCATGTCAAAGACGCTGCGGGACCAGCATGAAGCGCAGAAGCTGATCCACAAGATATCGAACGCGAAAACGGAAAAGATTCTCAAGGAGTTTGAAATCAATGGCGGACAGTAGCGGTCGCCGAAAATGAAGAGGGCGCCCGCGGGCGCCCTCTTCATTGGCATCAGTCGTTGTCGAGGAACGACCGCAGGTGTTCCGATCGCGACGGGTGACGAAGCTTGCGCAGCGCCTTGGCCTCGATCTGGCGGATCCGCTCGCGGGTGACATCGAACTGCTTGCCCACTTCTTCCAGCGTGTGGTCGGTGTTCATGTCGATGCCGAAGCGCATGCGCAGCACCTTGGCTTCCCTCGGCGTCAGGTTGGCCAGCACCTCGCGGGTGGCCTCGCGCAGTCCTTCCGCCGTGGCGGCTTCCACCGGGGAAATCATGGTGGTGTCTTCGATGAAGTCGCCGAGGTGGGAGTCTTCATCATCGCCGATCGGGGTTTCCATCGAGATGGGTTCCTTGGCGATCTTCAGCACCTTGCGTACCTTGTCTTCCGGCATGTCCAGGCGCTCGCCCAGTTCTTCCGGCGACGGCTCGCGCCCCATTTCCTGCAACATCTGCCGCGACACGCGGTTGATCTTGTTGATCGTCTCGATCATGTGCACCGGAATGCGGATGGTGCGCGCCTGGTCGGCGATCGAGCGGG
>CAZPZK010000105.1:0-8848 GCA_964591095.1 uncultured Moraxellaceae bacterium
GCCTCGATCTTGGAGAAGTCGAGGATGTCGTTGATGATGGTCAGCAGCGCCTGCCCGGAATGATACAGGGTGCTGGCGTACTCCTTCTGCTCGCTGCTCAGCGGGGTTTCCAGCAGCAGTTGCGCCATGCCCAGCACGCCATTCATCGGCGTGCGGATCTCATGGCTCATGGTGGCGAGGAATTCGCTCTTGGCCCGTGTCGCCGCTTCCGCGGCTTCCTTCGCCGAGATCAGCGCCCCTTCCGTCTGCTTGCGGATGGTGATGTCGTTGATGGTGCCGGTGGTGCCGCAGATGCTGTGGTTTTCGTCATAAAGCAGGCTGATCCACAGGTGCACCCAGCGGAAATCGTGGTCCGACGTCAGCAGGCGGGTGTCACAGCGGATCTGTTCGGCCTCGCCCAGAAACAGCTTTTGCAGGGCGCGATACAGTTCCTCCTGGTCATCCGGATGGATGAAATCGGTCATCAGCTTGCCCAGCGACACATCGGCGGGCATGCCGGTCACTTCGCGCCAGGCCGGATTGAGGAAGGTGAAGGAGGTCTGGTTGTCGGTCTGGAAGATGACCTCATGCACATGGTTGACCACATGCCGGTAGCGCGCCTCGGACTGGATGACCTGCTGGCTCTGTTCATAGAGCCGGATTGCCGACTGGTTCAGCGCCGAATTGAGGTCGCGGATTTCATCAAGGTGCGAGGTGATATGGATCTGGCGGCTGCCGCGATAGACGTCCAGTTCCTTGGCAAAACGGATCAACTGGTGCAGGTCATGCACCGGACGGCGCAGGACGAAGAAGAAGATCATCGAGGCGAGCATGGCCAGGACCACGCCGCTGACCAGCGACTTGACCAGCACCCGCAACTGGTCGCGCGACTGGGCGGAATAGTCATAGACAATATAGACCCAGCCGTTGTTGTCGATCGGCTGCCAGACTTCGACGCTGTCATCGTCATTGGTGCGGTAGAGCTGGCCCTGGGATTTGCTGTTGGGCGGCTGCAGACGCCGGCGGTTTTCCACTTCCACCGGCTCGTTGTCGGCGGCGTGCGCCAGCGCCACCAGCACCTCGCCGGACCATTCGGTGACAATCAGTTCGCGGACTTCGGGAAAGATGGCGGTGCTGGCCATCAGGCCGCGGATGCCCTTGCGGTCGGTGGCCAGGACATCCTGGGCCACCACGGTGCCCAGGTTGCGCACGATCAGCGCGGCCTGGGCAATCGCGTTCTGCTGGTTGATATGGCGCTGCTGCTGGTAAATGCTGAGCGCGAACAAGCCCAGCGCGGCGAGCAGGGAAACCGCCGAAAGCAGGGCGAGCAACCGCACCAGACTGCGCGGCAGCAGGCTTCGCATCCAGTTCGGCACCGTGAAATTCCCGGCCATGTCCCCGCCTATTCGCTGTTGTTGTTATTGAGTGTGTCGGCCAGCAGCATGTCCAGCGCCCATAAACGATCCTTGCCGCCCAACAGCCGTTGCCGACCGGTATCCAGCACCAGGCAGGGCAGGGCGGCGGCACCCAGCGCCCGCCAACGGCGGTGGGTGTCGCCGATCGCGTCGGCGCCATTCGCGTCCAGCGCTGTTTCCAGTGGCTCGCGGCGGAATCCGGCCTCCCGCAGCATGGCCCGCAGATGCGGCTTGTAGCTCATATCCCTGCCCTGTGTCCAGATGCCCGCCAGCAGGCATTCCGCCATCCGCCGTTCCATCCCGTGCCGGGCGGCAAAGGCCATCAGCGCATGGCAGTGGCGGAGGCCGTGCGCGTCCGGCAGGCAGATGTCGCCATAATTCCGGTCGCGCAGGCCGGCATGACGGGCGCTGCGCCATAGCAGCCCGGCGGGCGGCAGCGTCAGGGCGGCCACGGCTTCCGAACGCGGCAGCAGCACCGGTTGCAGGTTGAGGCGCAGGCTGTAGTGGTCGGCCAGCCGCAGCAGGCCGTCAAATCCCAGATAGGAGTATGGATCACAGAAGCAGAAATAGAAATCCAGACGATAGCGTTGCGCGCGTATCCGGGTCAGCTGGTCGCTGTCGGTGACCAGGAAACCGTGGTCCGGTCGGTACGGCGCGGCGACAGCGGGGCAGTGGTCGAGCCGGTTGAGACCGGAGTCCTCCAGGAGGCTGATCAGTTCGGGCAGCTCCTCGGGGGCCAGAAACTCCTCGCCGCGAAAGCGGACCACGGTCGCGCCATCGCCGCCAACTTCCGTCGCCGACCAGGCGCGCAGGGTGTCGAGGGCGTTATCCGGATCCAGCGGCGGGAAGCGCAGGGCCAGGGTTTCCAGCTTGCCGTGCTGGCGGTTCCAGACGCAGGTCAGAAGCTGCCGCATCAGGATCAGGCGGTCGGGTTCGGGCAGGTGTGTCGCGGCCATCAGGATCCGCTCCGCCAGCCTGCAATCCTCGGGCGCGGGCGGCGTCAGCGAGTGAAAATCCAACTGGAGGCGCTGGGCCTGAAGCCAGGCATCGGCGAGGGCGTGGGCCGGCAATTCCCGACCGGCGGGCAGCAGGCTGAATTCCAGCGACAGCGGATAATGGTCCAGCAGGTCGGGCAGCAGTTGCACCAGCAGATAGCTGTCAGGGTCATCCAGGCGGAGGCGGCAATGCAACGCGGGCGGCTTGCGGCCCAACCGTTCCAGCCACTCATGCGTCGTCCGCCACAGGCGGCGGGTGGCCGGGCCGGTGAGAACGCGCGAGTAGAAGGGTTGCATCAGGCGGCGCTGCAGGGCCATAGACTGTCCTCAATCCATGCCACACTATAGCGCCGGCCGGCCGTTCTGAGAAGAAAGCCGCCGCAAGGAACGGCATCCATGCGGCGGCGGGTGGTCCGACGTCAGATCTTCTTGCGGTAAACCTGCGAGTTGCGCTGGTAGTTATACATGTGCTGGCGCTCCTTCGGCAGGTCCTCCACCGACGCGGGTTCAAAACCCTGCTCGATGAACCACAGGCCGGTGCGCGTCGTCAGCACAAACAGCTTCTTCAGGCCCTTGTTGCGGGCGCGGGCTTCCAGATAGTCCAGCAGTTCTGAACCGCGATCGGAATTGCGGTAGCTGGGATGCACCGCCACGCAGGCGATTTCCCCGGCCGGTTCCGCGCCCGCGTCCACCTGCAGCGGATACAGCGCCGCGCAGCCGACAATCATGCCGTCGCGCTCGATGACACAGAACTGGCTGATTTCCGTTTCCAGGCGCTCCCGCGAGCGGCGCACCAGGATGCCTTCCTCTTCCAGCGGCCGCATCAGCTCCAGCATGCCTGCCACATCCTCGATCTCGGCGGTGCGGATTTCTTCGTACGGGTCCTGGGTAATCAGCGTGCCGGAGCCGTCGCGGGTGAACAGCTCCTGCAACAGCGCGCCGTCGCGGGCGTAGGAAATCATGTGCACGCGGCGCACGCCGCCGCGACAGGCTTCGCGCGCCGCGTTCATGTAGCGCAGGATTTCGGTGTCGAAGGTCTTGCCGCGCAGGTACTGGTCCACTTCATTGGGAATCAGCTCGCGCAGCAGCCGGTCGTCGGTGTCGGCGATGCCTTCCTTTTCGCCCAGCAGGATCAGCTTGTCGGCCTTCAGCGCCATGGCGGTGCGCACCGCCACGTCTTCCGCCCGCAGGTTGAAGACTTCGCCGGTGGTGGAATAACCGGTGGGGCCGAGGATGACGATGTGGCGGTTGACCAGGTTCTTGTTGATGGCCTCGGTGTCGATCGAGCGCACCTCGCCGGTCAGCTGGTAATCGACGCCGTCGCGGATGCCATAGGGCTTGGCGGTGACGAAGTTGCCGGAGACAGCGTCGATGCGCGCCCCGTACATGGGCGAATTGGCCAGGCCCATGCTCAGCAGCGCCTCGATTTCCAGGCGGATGGAACCGACGGCGTCCATCACGCAGCGCAGCGATTCGCGGGTGGTGACGCGGATGCCCTGATGGAAGGGCGTGGTCAGGCCGTATTCCACCAGGTTTTCGTCGATCTGCGGACGCGCGCCATGCACCAGCACCAGGCTGATGCCCAGGCTGTGCAGCAGCGCGATGTCATGGATGATGTTGCGGAAGTTGTCGTGATTGACCGCCTCGCCGCCAAACATCAGTACAAAGGTCTTGCCCCGGTGGGCATTGATATACGGAGCCGAATTGCGGAACCAGTGCACATATTGTTCCGTCATCGCATCCGGAGAGAGAAATTCGTCGGTCACGCTGGGATTTCCTGAATCAGAGGGCCGCATGGCCCTGTACACAGTAATGATGTATCAATTGCTTGAGCCACAACAAGAGCGGGGACAGGTTTTTGATTTCCAGGTACTCGTCGGGCTGGTGCGCGGTTTCGATGCTGCCCGCGCCCAGGATCACCGCGTCCATCCCCATTTGCCGGAAATACGGCGCCTCGGTGCCGAACGCGACCGAGCCGGCTTCGCTCTGTGTCAGCTTTTCCACCATCCGCACAAGGGGCGAGTCGGCGGGCGTTTCCGCCGCCGGGGTGCCTTCAAAGATCGGCTCGTACAGCAGCTTGACGCCAAACTGTTCCGGAATGTCGCGGAAGCGCGCGCGAATCTGTTCACGCAGGTGGTCGGTATCCATGCCCGGCAACGGGCGCAGGTCAAACTGCATTTCGCACTGGCCGCAAATGCGGTTGGGGTTGTCGCCGCCGTGAATGCAGCCCAGGTTCAGGGTAGGGGAGGGCACCGTGAACACCGGATTGCGGTGTTTCGCCGCCAACTCACGCCGGAACTCCATCAGCCGCGCCATGACCACGGTCATGGCGTCCAGCGCGTTGTTGCCCAGCGCGGGGTCGCTGGAGTGGCCGGAATGGCCGGTAATGCGTACCCGCTCCATCATCACGCCCTTATGCAGGCGGATGGGCTTGAGGCTGGTCGGCTCTCCGATTACCGCGAAACGGCCGCGCGGCCGGCCGGCGGCCACCAGCGCCTTGGCTCCGGCCATGGAGGACTCCTCGTCACAAGTGGCGATGATAATGAGCGGCGCTTTCAGGCGGGTCTTGCTGTAGGCGCGGGCGGCGTTGATGGCGGCGGGAAAGAAGCCCTTCATGTCGGCCACGCCCAGTCCGTAAAGCCGGCCATGGCGTTCGGTCAGGGTGAAGGGGTCGCTTTTCCAGAGCTGGCGGTCGCAGGGCACGGTGTCGGTGTGACCGGCCAGCACCAGGCCGCCGTCGCCGTGGCCCAGAGTGGCGATCAGGTTGGCCTTGCCGGGCGCCACGGGCTGGATTTCGCAGGTGAAGCCCGCCTCGCTCAGCCATTGGGCCAGCATCTCGACCACAGGCAGATTGCCCTGATCCAGCGCCGGGTCGGTGCAGGAGATGCTGGGCAATGCGACCAACTGGCGTAGTTGTTGGAGAAAGGTTTTGTCCATGGATACTGCGCTTAGAGGCATGTGCTGGAAGAATACCCGCGCCCGGTGGCTGATGCAAAGAAACCCGCTTTTCATCGGATCGCTCTGGCCCGCCCTGACGGGCGAAATGTAGACTTGGTCACATTTAACGCCCCTTGGGCCTGTTGACGTTTACATAGGGCAGCCAGACGATACAACAGGCCAAGGCGACCATGCTGGCGAAATTCCGCTTCAACTTGTCATAGCGTGTGGCGACCGCCCGAAAATGCTTGAGCCTGGCAAACATGTTCTCAACCAGATGCCGCAGCTTGTACAAATGCCGGTCTAAATCCTGATTGCCGAGCTTCGAGTTCTTCCGGCGGGGTATCACAGGCGTTGCCCCCTTGGCCTCAATCTGTGTCCGGATGGCTTGGCTGTCATAGCCTTTATCCGCAATCACGCTCTTGGACTCAGGGAGCGACTCAATCAGTACAGGGGCTGCCGTACAGTCGTTGACATGGCCGCCGGTGATCTCGAACCGCAGTGGCAAACCATAGGCATCCACGGCCAGATGTATCTTGCTGGTATTGCCACCCCGACTCAGGCCAATGGCTTGATCGCCTTGGCCTGCCGCCCCTGCCCCATGCTGATGTGCCTTGATGTAACTGCCGTCAATGAAAGTCCATTCCGTATCGGTGTCTTTTGACAATACATTGAATACCTTGATGAAAATGCTTTTGACAGACCAGTGGTTGTAACGCTTGTAGACGGTATTCCACGGACCGAATGCCGCAGGCAGGTCACGCCATGGACAGCCAACCCGCAGCCGATACAGAATACCTTCCACAGTCATGCGTAAAGTCGGCTTGTCATAGATGTCGTGTTCAAGCAAGATTGGCTTCAGCTTCGACCAAAGTTCATCCGTGAGCATTGTGCGAGGCAATTGCAAACCCGGAAATTGTTGTGTGAGAACTTCTATTCTCCGGGTTTGCTCTTACTTTTCAATGCTTTGTCTCAGAGACAAACGTCAACAGACCCTTGCACGATTGCCCTGATATAGTGCGCGGACGGTGCCGCCGATAGCGGGCGGCGCGGGTTGACGCTCGGGTTTTCCGGGCGGCTTTGTCGGAGTGCCCTTGTGATGCGATTCCTGTGTTTACGGCCGGTTATGCTTTTGCTGTTGGTGTTGATGCACACCGCAGCCCATGCCCTGGTCGATATCGTGGTCAATCAGACCGACAGTCCCGACCCGATCGGCGCGGGCGGCCTGTTGACCTATAACATCGTGGTCTCCAACAACGGCCCCGACGACGCCACGGGCGTGGTCATCACCGATGCCATTCCCGCGTCCACGGTCTTGAGCAGTGTCAGCACCACCAAGGGCAGTTGCAGCGGCACAAGCACGGTGATCTGCGCCATCGGTGCGCTGGCGGTGGGGGAGTCTGCCACCGTGTTGCTGCGGGTAGTCCCCAATACGATCGGCACAATAAGCAATACCGTCACCAGCACCCGCAACGAACCGGATTCCAACGCCGCCAACAACAGCGACACCGACGTCACCACCGTCCAGGCGGGCACTGACCTGCGCATCCTCAAGACCGACAGCGCCGATCCCGTGTCGCAGGGCGATACGTTTTCCTATGCCCTGAACGTCACCAACCTGGGACCCTACGCGCATGGCGCGTCCGACACTCTGACCGTCACCGACAACATTCCAGTGGGCATACGGGTGAATTCGGCGCCCAGCGGCAGCGGCTGGATCTGCAGCCCCGCCGCCGGCTATCCTCTGAACGGGCCGTTCACCCTGACCTGCACCCGTACCGGCGCCATCGCGATCGGAGCCTCCGCGCCCGGCGTCAGCGTGCCCGTGACGGCGCTGTCCCTGGGCACCATCACCAACCAGGTGACCGTTTCCTCGACCCTGCGCGATGACAACACCGCCAACAACACGGCCACGCAAAGCACCACGGTCAATCAGGCGGCCGATGTCGCCGTCGCCAAGGCGGTCAGCCAGGCGGGCAATCTGGGCGTGGGGCAGGACTACAGCTATACCCTGTCTCCCACGCTGGTATTGGGAACCACCGGCACCATCACCATCACCGACAACCTGCCCGCGGGCCTGCAACTGACCGCCACGCCCACCGGTACCGACTGGAGCTGTTCGCCGAACAGCGGCTTCCCGGTGGCCGGTCCGGTCACCGTCAGCTGTACCCGCGCCGGACTCAGCCACAGCGGCCTGACGCCCCTGTCTCTGAACGACATCAGCATTCCCTTCCGGCCGACGGCAACCGGCGGCTTGTCGAACACGGCGACCATCAACCCCGGCGTCACCGATTTCAACAACAGCAACAATACCAGCAACACCGTGTCCAGCACGGTGATCAACGACACCGGCATCACCAAGGGAGTCAGCCAGGCGGGCAACATTGGCCAGAACGGAACCTACACCTATACCCTGACGCCGTTCATCACCATGGGCACCACCGGACCGGTGATCACGGTGACCGATAACGTACCCGCCGGGGTGACGCTCCTGAGCGCGCCGGCCGGCACGGGCTGGGCCTGCTCGCCGTCATCCGGTTTCCCCCTGGCGGGGCCGCTGACCGTCACCTGCACCCGCGCCGGGTCCGGCAATCCCGGTCCGGCCAGCCAGAATCTGCCGGCGATCAGCTTCACTTTTTCGCCCACCGCCACCGGTATTCTCAGCAACACCGCCTCGGTGGCTTCCGGAGCGGCGGACACCAACGGCGGCAACGACAGCAGTACAGTGACCAACACGGTCCTGAACGATCTGGCGGTCGCGAAGACCGTCAACACCTCCGGCCTGCTCGGACAGGGCAGCACCTATACCTATACTCTCAGCGGTTCCCTGGTGATGGGCGACTCGGGCGGGGTCATTACCCTGACGGACAGCTTGCCCGCCGGCGTCAACCTGACCTCCGCGCCCACCGGCACGGGCTGGACCTGTACGCCGTCGTCGGGCTTCCCCCTGGCGGGGCCGCAGACCATTAGCTGTACCCGGCCCTCGGCCACCAACAACGGCCCGGGTGCCCTCAGCTTCCCGAATGTGACGTTCAACTTTGTGCCGACGGCGGCTCCCGGAACGAATATCACCAACACCGTGACCATCGGCAGCGCGGCGGCGGATACCAATGCAACGAATAACAGCAGCGCCGTCACCCGTCAGGTGGCGGCGCCGGGCAGCGCCAACCTGAGCATCGATAAAATCGCCACCAATACCGGCGGGGTGGAAATCAGTTCGACTTCCGTGGGCACGGCCTTCCGCTACCGGCTGCGGGTGACCAATACCGGTCCCGCCAACAAGCCGGCCGGACAGGTCGTGACCGTCACCGATGTGGTGCCGGTGGGGGTTACCTTCACGTCGCTGCAAAGTGCAACCGGATGGACCTGCTTGGTGAACAATCCGCCGGGCAATGCTTATCCGGTGGCCGGAGTTGGAAGCAACAGTGTGACCTGCACCCGTTCAGGGGCGCTCAATTATGGTAACTCTTATAACTACATCACTTTCAAGGCCTTCGGCACCGTGGGGGGGCTGGTCACCAT
>CAZPZK010000106.1:0-8776 GCA_964591095.1 uncultured Moraxellaceae bacterium
GCCCAACCCCTTCACCCTCCCCAACCACTTCTCCCTCTGCCTCACCGAACTCCCCCGCACCGGCCCAAAACTCGTCACCTTCACCGGCTTCACCCCGCTGAATTCCAGAATCGTCCGCCGCATCTGCTCATGCCCCGGCATCCGGTACACCCAGCGGTAATACCACGGCGGCGAATCCATCGTCACGAACAAATGCGCCGAACGCCCCGCCAGCAACCGGTCCCACAACGGCGAACCGCGCCGGTACTTGAAGGCAAACCCCGGCAGGAACACCCGGTCAATAAACCCCTTGAGCAAGGCCGGCATCGCGCCCCACCACGTCGGATAGACAAAAACCAGATGCTCGGCCCAGGTAATGGCGGCCTGCGCCTCCGCCAGATCCGGTTCCAGTGCCTGCGCGGTGGCGTACCCCGTGCGCAGTACCGGGTCAAAGGACAGGCTGCCCAGCGCCAGCAGCCGGACCTCATGCCCCGCCGCCTGGGCGCTTTCAATATAGGTGTCCGCGATGGCCCCGCAGAAGCTGTCGCGGTCCGGATGCCCCAGGATGACCAGAATACGTTGACTCATGTCCGTTTTTGCTCCGTGATCCACGCCGGTGAGGGAAGGGTGGGGCTTATGCCGCCAACAACGCCTGCCACTTCGCTATCAGACCCCGATGATCCACCGCATCCGGATGAAAATCCGCCCGGTAAAAGGCCAGATAGTGTGGCAGCGTGCTGACGACCATATCCGCCAGATACGCCGCGTCGCGCACATTCAGCAGCAGCTTGCGCGCGCTGCCCAGACTGGCCTGGCGGTCCTGCCACAGCAGGTTGCCGGTCATGGTCGCCACGCCCATGACAAAGTCCACCGACACCGTGCGCATGCTGCGCCGCCGTTGCGCCAGACTCTCCGCGCCGTTGCCGAACACCGCCTGATAGACATTGAACGCCACCGCCTTGTGTTCCAGCTCCTCCAGCGCATGCCACAGCCACAACTGCCGCAGGTTGTCGTCAAAGCCGTCGAACAGGTGCGGGCGGCTGAGCAGATGCGCGGCGATCAGCGCCGTGAAATGCTCGTAGGCAACAGTGGCGGCCAACTGACGGCGCGGCGAACGCGAGCGCAGGGTGGCCATGCCGTTCGCCATTTCCTGTTCAAAGCGTTGCAGGCGGTAGTCGTCGGCCTGGATCACGGCGTTGAAGCGGGCGTGGGCCTGCGAGTGCATGGCTTCCTGACCGATGAAGGCGGAAATATCCTTCTGCAACTGCGGATCGGTCACCCGGTCGCGCACATTGCGCACGCTGTGCACAAAGAATTGCTCGCCATCCGGGAAGGTCATCGACAAGGCGGTCAGCAGGTGCGACATCAGCGGCGACTGTCCCCGGAAGTAGTGACGCGGTAGCGGCCGTTCCGCATCAAAGCGGCTGCGGCGGACGGTGATGGCGCTCATGCCGGTCGGCTCCGCTCAGACTTCGTGGACGAACAGTTCGCGTTCAAAACGCACCTGCGGCCAGAACACGCCGTCCTCGGCGCGTTCACCGGCGGCCACCACCATGATCGGGAAGGCGCCGTCCGGCAGGTGCAGCAGCTTGCTGACGCGGGCGTCGTCATAACCTTCCATCATGCAGGTGTCGTAGCCGTGGGCGCGGAAGGCCAGCACCAGGTTTTCGCAGGCCAGCGCGGCGCTCTTGGCGGCCCACAGTTTGACCTCCTCCTCGGTGAAGGGGCCGCGCGGCAGCGGGGTGAAGATGCCGCCCACCGAGATCGCCGCCTTCTTCACCCGCGCGAAGCTGTTGAGCGGGCCGGGCATGTAGTTGTAGGGAATCATCTGGTAGTAACGCTTCACCAGCGGCGGCACTTCCGGCATCGGCCAGTCGCGCATCATTTTCTTCGAGAACTCATTGATGCGGTCGGTGCGCGCCACGCAGACAATCAGTTCCGCCGCGCTCTTGGCCGCCCACTGGCTCATGCAGGCCTTGACCAGCTTCGCTTTCTTGTCGGCGGAGCGCACCACGTAGAACTCCCAGGGTTGCAGGCCGGAGGAGCAGGGGGCGAGCATGGCCAGGTCGAGGCAGTCGTCCACCACGGCCTTGGGAATGGGCTTGGCGGTAAATTTGCGCACGGAGCGGCGGCTGGCGACCACTTGCCGGAAGGCGTCGATGTCCATGCCGGCGGGGGCGGGTTCGTAATAGCGTTGCTTGCCGTCGATCAGTTTGGTTTGCAGCGGGGCGGATGTGGTCATGACAGGTGACTCGGACGTGATTTGACAGTGTCAAAATTATCGAATGATTCGACAATTGTCAAACTGTTTTGTCCGCTGCCTAGCGCGGGTTGAGCAGGAAGACCACTTCCCCCCGGTATTGCGGGTTCCGGGCCAATTGCGCCTGCCAGCGCGCGTCCCAATCTCCACCTTGCACCAGCCCGATCTTGAACGGAAGGGTCAGCCCGGTCAGGCTTTGCAGGTAACGCGCATGCTCCGGCTCGGTATGTCGGCCGCGATAGGTTTGCACCACGATTTCATCGACGATGCCGTGCAGGCCGTTGAGGGTGGCGACATCGCCGGTCTGGGTCCAGTCCAGCAGGCCGGTGATGCTGAGGCGGCAGTCAGGCGGCAGCTGCGCTTTGAGCTGCCTTAAAAAACCGGCGTAACCGGCCAGTTGCCGGGTGCGGGCGTCAAAGTCGATTTGCAGGCCGGTGACGGCCGTGCCTAGCCGCCGCCAGCGCTGCAGGCGGTTGAGCATGAGGGGAAGCACGTTATCCGCCCAGTCCAGGCGTTGCACGCGCCACGCCAGCCAGACCTCGGGCGCGGCCAGCGGCACCGGCTGCACCCCCTGCGGCGACAGTTGTGCCCTGGGACCGCGTCCGGAAACTTCGCCTTGCAGCAGGTACAGCACGCGCGCCTGCCGCAGGGTGTCCGCGGGCGGGCTGACCCCTGCCCACAGCCAGAACTCCCGGTAATCCGGGGCATGGACCTCCGCCCGCAAGGGCAGCGCCAGCGCCAGCAGCAGCGCGCCCGTCCGCCAGGATTTCACCAGTAGACCCGTTGCGCGCGGCCCCAGGAAGTCTTGCCATAGCGGGTCTTGAGCAGGGTGAACCAGCGTTTGCGTTGCGCCTTGGCGATGTCCTGGCCGTCGCAGTGGTTGCCGCCGCTGGTGGCGAAGCAGCGCAGGGCGCGGTGCAGGGCATAGGCGCGGTCATCATCGCTGGCCTTGGGGTTGTCGATGACGTGGCGATAGAGGTCCAGGCTGCTGCGGTCGCGGCCGCCAAAGCGGTCGGGACTGCCTCCCAGCAGGTCGGGACGAAGCGGCTCATAGCCGTGGTCGGTGTATTCGCGGAAATAGTCCGCCAGGCAATTGAGCGCGCGCGCGCTGTCGGGGGCTTTTTCCAGGATGCGCACCGACTCCACCAGTGTCGGGCAATCGTAGCCAACACTGTCGACGGCGCGCGACGGGGCGCTGAAGTCATTGGGTCCCAGCGCTTCGGCCAGCGTCAGGTCGCCAAGGAAGTCGCTGTAGCGGGCGCGGGTCAGATCCTTGCGCAGCAGGCGGACGGCGGCGGCCTGCCGTTCTTCCGCCGGCAGGTGGGTGCTGGCGATGACCGTGCGCAGCAAGGGCGCGGGGGCAACGCCCAGCAGCGGGCGGCGGAACACGGTGCCGGTAATCGGGGTGTCGGCGGCAAACACGGTGTCGAGCTTGTCGGCGCGTTCCAGCGTCATCGCCAGCGCCAGTTGCAACAGCGGGAGGCGCAGACGGTCGGTTTCCGCCGCCAGCAGGGTTCGCCAGTGTTGTTCGGCGTCCGGCCAGCGCTGCAGTTGCGCCAGCGCCAGGCCATGCAGGATTTCGCGGCTGAAGGCGGTCAGCCCCAGGGGGGATGCCGGGCGGGTGGCGCCGGTGGCCTTCAGGGTGGCGGCGGCGTCGCCCGAGACAAAGTAGTGCTGCGCCGCCAGCAGGTAAGCGCTCCAGTCCGGCGGCGCGTTGCCAAAGTCGGCATGTAATTGACGGCGCAAGGCTTCCGCCGTCGGGCGCGGGCGCTGCCGGTCGTCGCTCATCCACGGCTGGTCCTCGCGCAAGCTGCGCAGGGCCTGCACCAGGTACAGTTCCGGCATGGACTTGACGTAGAGGTCGGGCTGGCGGACGAAGATCTTGTTGTCCACTTCCTCCAGCAGGTCCAGGGCATGGCCGTTGCGCCAGTCAACGGCGTAGCGGGCGGCCAGCCGTTCGTGGTCGCCCAGCAGCCAGTACAGGCGGCGGTAGAGGCCATTGGCCGAGGCGGCGTACAAGCCTTGCGGGTAACGGCCGAGATAGGCGTCGGTGCGTTCCACCGCCAGCCGCAGCTTGGCCGCGTCCAGCCGCGCGGGGTCAAAGTCGCCCCACTCGCTGAGGGCCTTGGCCTGCGCTTCGTTCAGCGGAGCGCGAATCAGCAGGTAACGCGCCGTTTCGGCGATCCACGGTTGCGGCGAGGCGGTCAGCGCCTGAAACAGGGTGTCGGCCTCTGCCAGGCGTCCGGCATAAAACGCGGTGGCGGCGGCCAGGTAGCGGCTGAAATCGCCGGCGATGCCCTGTCTGGGCAGGCCGGTCAGCGGCGGGAAGGTTTCGCCCTCGCACAAGCCGGTGAGCCGCAGCCTCGCCCCGACCAGCGCCCGCGCCTCGGCCACCGGCAGGGCCGCCGCGTCCACCTCGCGGATGAAGGCGGAGGCGGCGACCGCGTCATTGCTCTGGCAATAGGAGCCGCTGCCATAGCCGCCGCGCTCCACGACCTCGCGTTGCCAGCGCTCGGCCGGAATGCCCAGCCGCGCCAGCGCCGGCGGCGCGGGGGGAGGCGGCGGCTCGGCGGCGGCGATGTCCGTCGCCGGTTGCTCCAGGATTGAAGCCAGGGTAAACGGAGCGCGGCCCGGCGAGGGATAGTCCGCGTCGGGCGCGCGCAGCGGGAATTTACCCTGTTCCGCCAACAGCAGCGCCAGATTGACGCGGGTGTCGTTGGCCGGGCTCAGGTAGGGCAGCGCCGACAGGCCGCACTGGTTGGCGGTCAATGTCATTTCCGGTTCGCAATAGTCATCGGAACAGGCGAGGACGGGCGATGTGGCAAAAACGGACAGGCTGGTGATCAATAAGGACAGACGGCGCATGATCGGCTCGGTGGGCTTTCGGGGCGGGAATCGGGAAGCGTATAGTCGGGAATCCAGATTAATCCAGCCGGAGAGGTTTCGCCATGCCCTTTGTGGAAATGCGTGACGGGTGTTCGTTATACGTGCGCGTGATCGGCCGCGGCCGGCCGGTGCTGATGCTGCCGGGCCTCGGCATGCACAGCGCGCACTGGCTGCCGTTCATCTGGCCGTACCTCGGGCGTTTCCGTTTCTACCTCCCGGACTTTCGCGGTCATGGCCGTTCCTCCGGTGTCCGTCTCAACCAGCCGGATGTATTCCACAACCACATGGAGGATGTGCAGGACGTGATCGCCCGCTTCCGGCTGGAAGATTTTCTGCTGGCCGGCATCTCGCTGGGCGGTTCGACGGCGTTGCACCTCAACCGCGAGGCGGGCCTGCCTGGCGTGCGCCGCTACCTGCACATTGACCAGTCGCCCTGTGTCGGCAACCGGCCGGATTGGCCGCATGGCCTGTTCGGGACGCGTCAGGACGAGTTGTTCGGGCAAATGCACCGTCTGGCGAACCTGCTCGATGACCATGCCGGGCTGACGCATCTGGGCGAGTTGCCGTCGGCGGCGCGCCGGGAGGCGGCATCGACGCTGGCGGAAATCGTGGCCGGCATGACCGGAAGACCGTTGTTGAAACCGGTGGTGCGGCGGGTGCTGGCCAGTCCGGGGCAATTGTCGCGCCGGTTGCCGCTGAACCGGCTCGACGACTGCCGCGCCTACCTGCGCGCCTATACGGTCGGCAGCCATGATTACCGCGAGGCCCTGCGCGCGTGTCCGACGCCGGTCACCATCATGGTGGGGATGAAGTCGCCGCTCTATGCGCCCGCCGGGCAGATGGCGATCGCGGATTATGCCCCACGGACGCGGATCGTGCGTTTCCACCGCTCCGGTCATGTGCCGCTGGTGGATGAGCCGTTGAAATTCATCCGCGAGCTGGGGCGGTTCCTGGAGGCGCCGGCCTAGCGGCTCCGGCGGCGGACAAATTTCTTCGACAAAATCCCTCGGCAGCCGCCGCTGTTTTCCCCGATAATCGCGCCTTTCCCAGAACCTCCGGAACCTTGCCATGCGTCCCTTGCTGCTGGTCCTGATGCTCGGCTTTCTTGCCGGTTGCGTGTCCCGCCCCGTTCCACCCGTGATCGTCAAGCCCGAGCCGGTCAAACCCGAACCCGTCAAGCCGGAGCCGCTGAAGCCGGAACCGCTGTTTGCCCGGTTCCAGCCGGCGGAATGGGCCGCGCTGCCGGACTGGCCCGGCGAGCAGTTGCTGGGCAGCTGGCCCGCCTGGCTGAACTCCTGCAAGCGCCTGGCGGCGCGCCCGGCATGGAAGGAGGCGTGCGCCGAGGCCGTGATGCTGGATGCCGCCGACGCCTCGACCGTCCGCGATTTCTTTGAGCGCCGCTTTACGCCCTGGCGGATCGAGAGCAGCACCGGCGCGCAGAGCGGCCTGATTACCGGCTATTACGAACCGCTACTGAGCGGCAGCCTGACGCCCGGTCCGGGCCGCGTGCCGTTCTACAGCGCGCCCGAGGACCTGTTGACCCTGGATATCGGCGCGCTGTATCCGGAACTCAAGGGCCGCCGCGTGCGCGGCCGCCTGGTCGGCAAGACGGTGGTGCCTTACTGGAGCCGTGCCGACATCAGCAGCGGCAAGCTCACCGGCAGCCCCAGGGTGCTGGCCTGGGCGGATGATGCCGTGGAGGCGTTCTTCATGGAGGTGCAGGGCTCCGGCCGCATCCGGCTGGAAGACGGCAGCACGGTCCGCCTCGGCTATGCCGACCAGAACGGGCATCCCTACAAGTCGATCGGCCGCTGGCTGGTGGACCAGGGCGAACTGACGATGGACCAGGCCTCGATGCAAAGCATCCGCGCCTGGGCGCAGGCGCATCCGGAGCGACTGCAGGAAATGCTCAACGCCAACCCGAGCCAGGTGTTTTTCCGCTTGCTGCCCAATAATGATGACGGCCCGGTCGGCGCCCTCAACGTGCCGCTGGTGGGCGGCGCCAGTGTCGCCATTGATCCCAAGTACGTGCCGCTGGGGACGCCGTTGTACCTGGCGACGACCCGCCCCAACAGCGGGCGCGCCATGAACCGGCTGGTGCATGCCCAGGATACCGGCGGCGCCATCGCCGGGCCGATCCGCGCCGATTTTTATTGGGGATTTGGCGCCGAAGCCGGGGAAATGGCCGGCCGCATGAAGCAGCAGGGCCAGATCTGGCTGCTGTGGCCCAAGGACCAGCCGCTCCCGTCGGGGAATGCCCCGACCGCCGCCGACGGCAAATAATCCCGGACCGGCGGCCACGGCCATGCCGTTGGTCGCCAAAATGCCGCATTCTGACGGAAATTGTCACCCGGACGGCGGCTGGCGCGCCGGCCCGCCGCCGGTGAGGACGGGCGCGGTCGACCGGGGATTGTGACCTCGTCCGCAACTCCCGAATCCGTTCCGGTCCGTCCCATGATCCGTGTCACAGAATCACGCATTCCTTGCCGCGCATGGCATCCCGCTTGCACCTCCCTCCTCAGTTCCCGCATTTTCTTGAATCGAGGCCAACCATCATGCGCACGACCCGAACTGTTCTGGTGCTGTCCGAAATCGAACGCGAGCGCGCCCTGCTGAAATCCCTGCTCAACACCTTTGGCAAGCGTCCCTGTGTCAACTGGCAATATATCGAGGAAGGTGTCGCCGATGTCGTGGTGCTCAGCGTCGACAATCCCTCCCTGGACCTGATCCGGCAGGCGCAGACCCTGGGCAAGCTGGTGGTGTTTTACGTCAACGACGCCGATGACAAGGTACTGGCGGACCAGCCGTTCCGCTTGCACAAGCAGGCGCGCGCCCGGCATTTCCTGGCATTGATCGAGCAGATGGAGGGCTGGTTTGGCGATGATGTGGCCGCCATCTTCCGTCCCGACATCGGGCGGCTGGCCGCCAACGACGGCCGCAAGGCGGTGGCCTGAGGCCGGACGGCGGCAATAAAAAAGGAGCCTGCGAACAGGCTCCTTGGGGCGCGAGGCCGGAGGCGAGAAGGATCAGGCCTTGGCGCGCGACTTGAACTCGCCGGTGCGGGTATCGATTTCGATGCGGTCGCCGATTTCGATGAAGGCGGCGACTTGCAGTTCGTAACCGTTGGGCAGGCGGGCCTGCTTCATCACCTTGCCGGAGGTGTCGCCCTTGGCGGCCGGTTCGGTGTATTCGACGGTGCGGATGATGGTGTTGGGCAGTTCCACCGAGATGGCCTTGCCGTTGTAGAACACCGCTTCACAGGTTTCTTCCATGCCGTCTTCGATGAAGTTGATGGCGTCGCCCAGGTTTTCCTTTTCCACTTCGTACTGTTCGTAGTCACTGTCCACGAAGATGTACATCGGATCGGCGAAGTAGGAGTAGGTCACGTCCTTCTTGTCGAGGATGACCTGATCCAGCTTGTCGTCGGCCTTGTAGACGGTTTCGGTCATGGAGCCGTTGAGCAGGTTGCGCAGCTTCATCTTGACGACGGCGGAGTTGCGGCCGGACTTGTTGTATTCAGCTTTGATAACGACCATCGGGTCGTTGCCGGACATAAATACGTTACCGGCGCGGAATTCCATTGCAGTCTTCATGGTGCTTCACATATCTGGGAGGAAAGAAAGCGCGCATTTTACCTGAGACGGCTGAAAA
>CAZPZK010000107.1:0-4359 GCA_964591095.1 uncultured Moraxellaceae bacterium
CGACACCATCCTCGACCAGAACCTTGCATTGATGGCTGGGGAATTTTTGGGTGAAGGTCAGGGTACTGCGAACACGCGCAGAAATGATATTGTCACGTGCTCTGGTCAGGAAGGGGAGTGGCTCAGGGCTTAACGCCAATTCATTGTGTACCGCGTTGACTTCACGCATCGATTTGATGTGAGCCTCTACTTTGCGGCGCAGGGCATCGCTGCTGACCTGACCTGCCAGCAAGACATTGCTGTAAAAGCTCATGACCAATACCCGGGATTTTGTTCCGATATCGGGATCCAGCTTGTAAATATTGATGGCGGCGGTGCGTTCGATGCTGAGGTCTTCAACGCGCTGGCTCAAGGTCCGTTCGCCATCCGCCACGCCCACCGGTTCGGGACCGGAGGCGGCGGCGACCAGGCGAGCGCAGCCCTGCAGTCCCGATATCGTCGCCAGAAGCAGGCTAGGAATCAAAATTCTCTTCATCGTGGACCCCGAACAAGGCATTGTCGATCAAGTCGCAACAACAATGCAGGACAAATAATTGCAGTTCATGCGCCAGCGCGGGCTCGGTTGCCGGAACGGGCAGCAGGGCGGCATCGATGCCCTCGGGTATCCGGATGCCCGACTCGGCCGTGATCACCAGAATGCCCAACTGCAGTTCTTGTGCCGCCAGCAGGGCGGACTGCAGACTGGGATGGTCCAGTGTCGCCAGCATCAACAGGATATCGCCCGGATTGGCCAGTGCCTGCAGGGGCCTGGCCAGCAGATCCTCATTGTTGGCGGGAACGAAAGGGCTGACCAGCGCGCTGCCGGGCGTGAGCGCAATGGCGGGAAATGCCGGACGTTCGCAGTCAAAGCGGTCTATCAGCCGACCGACAAAGGTCGACGCATTCTGGGCATTGGCGCCTAATCCGCAGCAGAAGATCTTGCGTTCCTGCATCAGGGCGTCAATCAGCCGGTTTGCAAAGAGGCCGATGGTTTCGGCATGCAGTTCGATCAGCTGGCTCAGGGCGGTGTAATGGGCTTCGGTTCGGTGACTGAGGACATCAACCATGGTCGGGCTTACTCGGCAAGAAAGGCGGCAGGTATCCACTGGATTTGCCAGTTGCCGGGCTGACCGCTCATGGCGATCACGTCAAATCGCACGGCATGATTGGCGAAACGCGGTCGATGGTGCAGAAAATAGCGGGCTGCTGCAATGATTTTTTGTTGCTTGGCGCGGGTGACCGAGGCGGCGGCCCCTCCATATTCCGTCCCGGCGCGAAAGCGTACCTCGGCAAAGACCAGCATGTCGCTCTTCACCATGATCAGGTCCGCCTCGCCGCGACGACATCGGAAATTACGGCAAACCGTCAGGAATCCGCGGGATGCCAGCCAGTCACAAGCAGCATCTTCAGCGGCCTGGCCTGAAAACCGGGGTGTAGGGGTGCAGGGTTCCATCCTGAATCTCCATGCAAGCGGGTATGCGGGTAAGTTGGTGTTCGTCCAAAGTGATGATGCCCGTGCGAAGGCTCTGGGTGACCGGCTTGCGCGGCGGCAGCAGACGCTGGAGGGTCCAGGCGTCGGCGCCAAAGGCGTGTAACCGGTTAAAACTGCCAGATTCCGGCGGGCTGGCGGCGGCGAGCATCGGTTGTTCAGGCCATCGGTTTTCCATGGACCAGGCCAAGCCGCAAAGCCTCAGACCGTTCAGGTCCCGACGTTGCAATTCGGGGGCCATTTCGTCAAAGGCCGGGGATAGGCTGTAGACCGGCAGCGGCTGTTTTTGATAGAAGGCCAACAGCGGCAGCACCTGCACGGCCAGTGCAGGCGTCGCCAGAAAGAGGGCTTGGGCCTTGGTGGTTGAGGGGTCGGCCAGCATTTGCCTGAGGCTGGCGCTGATCCCGCCTTGAGAGCTCTCCTGAAGCGTGAAGGTCGGTAGCAGCGTGCCTCCCTTGGTCGTCCAGATCTTCTCGAACGTTTGGCGAAGACGCTCGCTGCCTTCGTCCGCCTGCATCAGTATCCGCACCCGCTGTACCCCCTCCTGTTTGAGCAGATTGGCCAGGGGGGGAATTTCATCGTCCGGGGAAAGTGCAAACTGCCAGACGCCGGGTGTTTCCAAGCCCGGCACCCTGTTTAGGGCCAGTACCGGGATGGCCGGGGGCTTGGACAGTATCTCGGCGGCTTGTTCACGCAACAGGGGCCCGATCAGCAGGCGCGTGGCGGGCGTGATCAAGTTCTCCAGCAGCGGATAAACCTGTCCGCCAGAACCCAAATCACGGAAGTTCAGCACAAGGCTGGCATTGCCAGCCCCTCCGGTCTGATAATACCCGGCAAGCAGTCCGTCACGAACAGCCGTACCCGCCTTGGCGGCGGGGCCGGTCTGGGGCAACAGGATGGCGATTTCCTCGGCCAGGGCAGGCGAGATCATGAGGGCGGTCAGTAACAGCCCCTTGCGAATAACAGACATTCCCGAGATTTCCCGATATGACCGGCGTACTTTATGTGGTGGCGACCCCGATTGGCAACCTTGACGATATGTCAGTCCGTGCCGTTAACATCCTGCAGCAGGCGGCCTTGATCGCAGCGGAGGATACACGCCATTCGGCTCGCTTGCTCCAGCATTTTTTCATCAAGACACCTTGTACTGCCTTGCACGACCATAACGAGCAATCCCAGATCGAGGGGCTGATGGCGCGTCTCATGGCGGGGGAGTCAATCGCCCTCATATCCGATGCGGGAACGCCCCTGATCAGTGATCCGGGTTATCGCCTGGTGGCGGCGGCGCAAGAAGCCGGTATTCGTGTTTCTCCTATCCCCGGGGCCTGCGCGGCGATTGCCGCCTTGTCGGCCGCCGGGTTGCCCAGCGACCGTTTTGTGTTCGAAGGTTTCCTGCCAGCAAAATCAGGCGCGCGCCGTACCCGGCTTGAGGTTTTATCGAACGAGTCGCGAACGTTGATCTTTTATGAGGCGCCTCATCGGATCGTTGAGTGCCTCCATGATCTGTGCGAGCTGATGGGGCCGGGTCGCCGCATCGCCCTGGGACGGGAGCTGACCAAGACTTTCGAGACGATGCGTCGTATGCCGGCGGCTGAGTTGCGTGATTGGGTTTCTACAGATCTGCATCAGCAGAAAGGGGAGATTGTCCTGGTGGTCGAGGGGGCTCCAGATAGCGCCGGTACGCCGGGAGATGCGGAAACCGATGCCTTGCTTACCAAACTGTTGCGTTATTTGCCGGTCAAGCAGGCCGCCCAGCTTGCGGCGGAGCTGACCGGGGGACGCAAGAATGCATTGTATGACCGCGCACTGGTGTTGCATGCGGCGAAAGGTGGTTGATCGGAGGTGGATATGGGATGGCAGGAAAGAATGGGAGGGAGTGTGCTCGCCAAGGCCGTTGGGCTGGCCGCCATGTTGCTGGTCCTGTGGTGGGGAGGCTTGCTTTCTTCCGGGGATGGCAAAGTGGAGCGAGTGTACCGGACAGAGGCGCGCATCCTGGAGATATACGAGAAGGCCTGGCTGGTTCAACTCCCGGACGGACGCAGGGCACGCATCATCGCGGACAATCCCCGATTGCGCAAAGTCGGCGATCCGGTGCAATTGCAGGTGATTCGCTATTCCGGCGGCCGTGAGGAAGCCTCTCCCGTTTCTCCCGGCGGTTGACTAAAAAAGCCTTGCCATCGCCCCGCATCCTGCTATTCTGCGCGTCCGAGCCGGCTGGACGGTCGCTGCCTGCGCAAGCAGGGGGAGGAAAGTCCGGGCTTCATAGGGCAAAGTGCCAGGTAACGCCTGGGCGGCGCGAGCCGACGGAAAGTGCAACAGAGAGCTGAACCGCCGATGTACGGGCAACCGTGCAGGTAAGGGTGAAAAGGTGCGGTAAGAGCGCACCGCGCACCGGGTAACCGGCTGCGGCAGGGTAAACCCCACTTGAAGCAAGACCAAATAGGCATCCCATGGCGTGGCCCGCGCTGGATGCGGGTAGGTTGCTGGAGCGCACGGGTGACCGTGCGCCTAGAGGAATGACCGTCCTCGACAGAACCCGGCTTACAGGCCGGCTCGGACCTTGAATTTCATCTTGTCCCCCGTGACAAAATCATTACAAAGCCCCCAACTTCATGTGATTTCTCAACAAGTTGGTCCATGCGGTTGTTTTTGGTCCGGGGTGGCTGATGTTTATCCCATAAGTCGCTGAAAATTCAGCACAAAACTTGTGTCTCACCAGCTTGACGCTGTACGGGCGTCTCACTATAGTTTACCGCTTGTCGGAAAAAAGGCTTCATCGGGCGGACAAGGTCCGGGATGAGCCGTTTTTCCTTTTTTTTGTGCCCGCTTCCTGCATTTTTGGCGCAATTATGAGCAGCCTTTTTGTACACCAAACCGTCTTGCTGGAAGAA
>CAZPZK010000107.1:4369-8731 GCA_964591095.1 uncultured Moraxellaceae bacterium
CAGGCTGTACTGGGCAACCCCGAAGGCATCTATATTGACGCGACTTTCGGCCGGGGAGGCCATGCGCGCAAATTGCTGTCGCGCTTATCCTCCGGGGCCACCCTCTTGGCTTTTGACAAGGATCCGGAAGCCATTGCCGCCGGGAATCTCCTGGCGGCCGAGGATCCTCGGCTGGTCATGATTCATGCCAGTTTTGCCGATGTGGCCGCCGAGGTGGCGCAGCGCGGCTTGCAGGGACGGGTTGACGGCATCATGGCGGATCTCGGGGTTTCCTCGCCGCAATTGGATGACGCCTCGCGTGGGTTCAGCTTTCTTCATGACGGCCCGCTGGACATGCGGATGAATCCCCATTCCGGCCTGTCGGCGGCCGAATGGTTGGCGCGTACCAGCGAAGAGGCCTTGGCGGACACCATATTCCGTTATGGCGAGGAGCGCTTCAGCCGCCGTATCGCCCGGGCGATCAAGCAGCAACTCGACCCCATCCTGACAACCCGCCGCCTGGCCGAGATTGTGGCCGCCGCGCATCCCGCCTGGGAGCGCCACAGGCACCCCGCGACCCGAACCTTTCAGGCCATCCGCATTGCCGTCAATGGCGAGCTGGATGACGTTGCCGGCTTTCTGCCGGCCGCCATGTCGGTCTTGAAGCCGGGAGGCCGTTTGGCCGTGATCAGTTTCCATTCACTGGAGGATCGCCTGGTGAAGCAGTTTTTCCGCAAGATGGCGCAGGGAGACGATTTGCCTCGCGATATTCCGGTTCGCGCCGTTGACCTGAAGCCGATGGCCAAGTTGTTGGGGAAGATTGATCCGTCAGCGGATGAGGTCGCCGGCAATCCGCGTGCCCGCAGTGCTCACTTGCGTGTCGCCATGAAGCTGGAGGCGGCATGATGCTTGATTTTCTCAAGAAAAGCTTCAAGCCCAACTTCAGCGCCTTTTTACTGGCGGGCTTGCTGGCGGCCATGATCGGCTCGGCGGTCGGGGTTGCCTTCAGTGTGCATCATTCCCGTCTGAAGCTGCAGCAATTGCAGGCACTGGACGAAGAAAAGAACCGGCTGGAAGTGGAATGGGGCCAGTTGTTGCTGGAGCAGCACGCCTGGGGCTCCTATGGCCGGATCGGTAAGCTGGGGGTCGAGGAACTGCAGATGATGCCTCCGGCGCCCCAGTCGGTGGTGATGGTGCAGCAATGAAAAAAAGTCCGTCTGTTCGTTCGGGGCACCCTGAGGCCGATGTCAGTTTTCCCCTCCGGCATAAAGCGGTTGTTTGGGTGCTGGCGGTTGTCTTCCTCGGCATGGTGGTTCGCGCGACCTATCTCCATGTCATTGATCATGCCTTCCTGAAGCGGCAAGGCGATGCCCGCATGCTGCGCAAGGAAACACTGATTGCGCACCGGGGCATGATCATGGATCGCAACGGCATTCCGCTGGCGGTCAGTACACCGGTGGTATCCCTGTGGGTCAATCCCAAGGAAGTGCGTGAGCTGGCGCGGCCCGAGGGAAAACGTAAACCCCACGTGCTCAATGTGCGTGATCTGGCGCTGGCGGTCGGCTTGGATCCTGCGGTTCTGGCGGCCAAGCTGGAGCGCAACGCCAACAAGGAATTTTTCTACCTGAAACGCCATTTGGCGCCGGATGTGGCGCAGGTGGTTCTTGACCGGGAGTTTCCCGGCGTCTACGGGATGAATGAATACAAGCGCTACTATCCGGAAGGGGAAAGCGCCTCCCATATCATCGGATTTACCGACCTGGATGACCACGGCAAGGAAGGACTGGAGCTGGCGTTTGATAATTCCCTGCGCGGCAAGCCCGGATTGCAGTTGGTCATGCGCGATCTCAAGGGGCGCAAGGTCAAGGATGTCGAGCGGATTCGCGAAGCCGTGCCGGGCGCGGATGTTTATCTGAGTTTTGATTCGCGTGTCCAGTATATCGCCTACCGTGAGCTGGCGGCGGCTGTTGCCGAGCATGGTGCAAAAGCCGGGTTGGTGGTGGCGCTGGATGTGGAAACCGGTGAGGTCCTGGCGATGGCCAACCTGCCGGGCTACAACCCCAATAATCGCGCCGGCGTGCCGCTGGACAGTCTGCGCAACCGTGGGGCCACGGATATGTTCGAGCCGGGCTCCACCATGAAGGTGTTGACGGTTGCCGCCGGTCTGGAAAGCGGCAAATACACGACATCCAGTCGATTCAACACAAATCCGGGAACCTATCAGGTCTACAACAAGACCATTCGCGACCACGAAAACTACGGCGTGATTGACTTGGGCACCATCATTACCAAGTCCAGTAACGTCGGCGCCGCGCAGATCGCCCTGTCTCTTCCTCCCGAAGCCCTGCCGACTTTTTATGAGCGCTTTGGACTGGGCAAGGTGACGGGTAGTGGATTTCCCGGTGAAAGTCGTGGTCGCTTGCAACCGCCCGAACGTTGGCGTCCTGTTGAGCTGGCGACCATGTCGTATGGCTACGGTTTGGCGGTCAATGCCCTGCAGTTGGCTCGCGCTTATGCGACCGTGGCGGCGCGGGGCATTCAACGGCCGGTGAGCTTCATGCGTGTCAATGGCCAGGTGCCGGGCAAGCGGATTCTCAGCGAAAGAATTGCGGATGAGCTGTTCCCCATGATGGAGTCGGTGGTGTCCTCGGATGGCACGGCGTTGCGCTCTGCGGTTCCGGGTTACCGGGTGGCCGGCAAGACCGGCACCGCGCACAAGGCCCAGGCGGGTGGTTATGCCGCCAATGACTACATGTCACTCTTTGTCGGATTTGCCCCGGTCACCCACCCTCGGGTGGCCATGGCGGTGGTGATTGATAACCCGTCCAAGGGTGGCTATTACGGTGGCCTGGTGGCGGCTCCCGTATTTTCCCGCGTGATGGCGGAAACCCTCCGCCTGATGAACGTGCCTACGGACAAGCCGTTGGATCCACCACCGGCGGTTAACCCCGGAGGGCGGACTTGATGCGTGCCTTGGGCGAAATTTTCCCGGACGCTCCCGCGGATTTGGCGACATTGCCTGTTTCAGGCTTGACCGCTGACAGCCGCCAGGTCAGGCCGGGCTGGTTGTTCCTGGCATTGAGAGGCCGACGCCTGGACGCCAGGACCTTGGTTCCGGCGGTGGCGGCCCAGGGCGCCGTTGCAGTGCTGGCGGAGAGCGGCGTTACCGGGGAAGAGTCCGGGATTCCGGTGGTGGCCGTTCCCGATCTGCCCGCACGACTGGGGGAAATCGCCTCGCGCTTCCACGGATGCCCTGGGCAGTCCCTCCGCGTGATGGCTGTCACCGGCACCAATGGCAAGACCAGTACAGCGCAGTTGCTGGCTCATGCATGCGATTATCTGGGCATGCGTTCGGCGGTCCTGGGAACCCTGGGCAACGGCCTGGTGGGGGAAATGAAGCCTTCGACCCACACAACGCTGGACGCCGTTCAGTTGCAGGAGCATCTGGCGCGCTTCCGCGATGCAGGGGCGACAGTGGTGGCGATGGAGGCCAGTTCCCATGGTCTGGAGCAAGGGCGTTTGAACGCCACGCCGATAACTACGGCTATTTTTACCAACCTGACGCGGGATCATCTGGATTATCACGGGCACATGAATGCCTATCGTGATGCCAAGGGGTTGTTGTTCCGCTGGCCGGATTTGAAATTCGCCATTCTTAATGACGACGATCCTGTTTCGGCGGACTATCGGCGGTTGCTGGCTCCCGGAGTGTGTTGCTGGTCATACAGCCAGCAACCCGGCAGTGATGCCGATTTCGTCGCCTTGTCAGTCCGGCCGTCGTTGCAGGGGTTGTCGTTACAGGTCCGGACTCCGCAGGGCGAGTGTGACGTGGAGACACGGTTGCTGGGTCGATTCAATGTCAGCAACCTGTTGGCGGTACTGGCCGGATTGCTGAGTCTCGACGTGAGCTTGCCGCAAGCCGTCAAGGCCCTGGCCTTCGTCCAACCGGTTCGCGGCCGCATGGAGTGTTATTCCAATGGCGCCACGACCGCCGTGGTGGATTACGCCCATACGCCGGACGCTCTCGAAAAAGTGCTTATGACCCTGCGTGAGCATGTCCAGGGGCGCTTGTACTGTGTTTTCGGTTGCGGAGGGGATCGTGATTCCGGCAAGCGCTCCTTGATGGGGGCGATTGCGGCCCGTCTTGCCGACAAGGTGATTGTGACGTCGGACAATCCCCGGAGTGAAGATCCGCAGGCCATCATCGCGGACGTCCTGTCGGGAATCGCGGAGTCCGAGCGGGATCGCGTGCAAGTGAGTATGGACCGGCGCGCGGCCATTCGGCTGGCCTTGGCCGAAGCGGCGGCCGGGGATCTGGTGCTGGTTGCCGGCAAGGGGCATGAGGATTACCAGGAGATCCGGGGTGTCCGTTATGCCTTTGAT
>CAZPZK010000108.1:0-8723 GCA_964591095.1 uncultured Moraxellaceae bacterium
CACCTGCACCCGCTCCCTCGCCCGCGTCACCCCCGTATACACCAACTCCCGCGACACCACCGGCGAATCCGCCACCGGCAACACCACCGCCACCTCCTCAAACTCCGACCCCTGCGACTTGTGCACCGTCATCGCAAACGCCGTCTCCACATGCGCCAGCCGCGCCACCGAAATCCCCCGCTCCCGACCCGGAAAAAACACCTCCAGCCCCCCCGCCGCCCGCAACGCCACCCCGATATCGCCATTGAACACATTCAACGAATAATCGTTCTGCATCACCATCACCGGCCGCCCGTGAAACCACACCCCCGGCCCCGCCTCCTGCCCCAGCGCCGCCCGCAGGCGCGCCGTCAGCCGCTCGTTCAACCCCGCCACCCCGGTCGTGCCCTCGCGCAAGGCGCACAACACCCGGAACCGCGCAAAGGCCGCCAGCACCGCCCCGGTGTCCGCCCCGTCCTTCAACGCCGCCACAAACGGCGCATAGCCCTTGAACAGCGCCTCCGCCAAGGCATCCGTGCCCGGCAGGTCGTCAAAGCGCACCTTGTCCAGCCCCTGCCGCCGCATCGCCAGCACCCCGGCGGCATCGCCCGCGCAAATCGCGGCCGCCAGCCGGCCAATGCCGCTGTCCGCGCCAAAGCGCTGGCTTTCGTTCAGGGCCACGCGCGCGGCCTGCAGCCGTTCGGCGCGGCCCATCTCCTCCAGCACCGCCCCCGCCTCCACGGCCGCCAGCTGGTTGGCGTCGCCCAGCAGAATCAGCCGGGTGCGGCGCGGGTCCATCGCCGCCAGCAGTTGCGAGGCCAGCCGCAGGTCGATCATCGAGGCTTCGTCCACAATCACCAGGTCGAAGGGCAAGGGATTGGCGGCGTGGTATTGCGCCGGGCGGTCGTACTGGATGCCCAGCAGCCGGTGCAGGGTGCTGGCCGAGGTGGGCAGCGCCGCCTTCATGGCGTCGGTGACGCCGGTGGCCTTGGCCAGCGCGGCGCTGAGGGCTTCGTACATGCGGGCGGCGGCCTTGCCGGTGGGGGCCGCCAGCGCCACGTGCAGCGCCGGGTTCTGTTCCAGCAGCGCCAGCAAAATGCGCACCAGCGTGTAGGTCTTGCCGGTGCCGGGGCCGCCGGTAATCAGGCTGAAACGGCGCTGCGTGGCCATGGCCACCGCTTGCCGCTGCCGTTCGTTCAGCCCGGCCAGATGATGCTCCGCCACCGGCGCGGCCCCGGCCACGGCTTCGTCCAGCGCGCACAGGGCCTGCGCCAGCTGCGTTTCCGCCTGCCAGTGCCGGTACAGGTACAGCCGCTCGGCTTCCGCCACCAGCGGCGCCACGGTGGTCGCGGCCTGTTCGGCGGACACCAGCACCGTCGAGGCCAGCCGCTGCCACGGCGCGGCGCTGTTCACCAGGCAGACATGGCCTTCCGCCAGCCCCTCGGCCAGTTGCCGCACCCAGTCGCGGATCTGCCCGGCCTGGGCGGGGTCGCCGCCGTCGCGGCTGTGCAGGGTGGCCAGCAGTTCGGCCAGTCCGGCGCTCCAGACGGGCGCGCGCTCGGGTTGCGGGCTCTGGCTGGACAGCGCGGGGGTGAAGGGCAAGGTCATGATGTCGCCTCCTCGGCGGCCAGGATATGGCTGAGGGTGTCCAGCAGTTCCAGCGGCGGATGCCAGGCGTGCACGCCGTGCGCGCCCTGAGCCGGGTGCATGCCGCGAATGAACAGGTAATAGACCCCGCCCAGATGCTCGGCGGGGTCGTAGTCGCGCAGGCGGCTTTGCAGCCAGCGGTGCAGCGCCACGGCGTACAGCGCGGCCTGCAGGTGATAGCCGCCGTGCGCCATGGCCTGCGCCAGCCCCTGCGGGCCGAAGGCGGCGTAGTCGTGGCCCAGCCGGTTGCTCTTGTAGTCGGCCACGTACCAGCGGCCTTCATGGCGGAACACCAGGTCGATGGAGCCTTTCAGGAAGCCGCGGATGGTCTGGTCGCCCAGCTCCGGCACCGGCAGTCCGGCACGACGCAGTTCGTCCACCAACGCGCGGGTGCGCAGCGCGGGCAGCGGCAGGTGGAAGTCCAGTTCGCGCAGGGTGTGGGCGCGGGGGATGTCGGCCAGGCGCAGGCCGGGGGCCAACGGCGTGGCCAGCACCTCGTCCAGCCAGTCGGCCACGGCGTCCAGCGGCAGCGCGGTGTCGCTGTCGTCGCCGGTGGGCAGGCCGTAGCGCTGCAGTTGCCGTTCCACCAGCGGCCAGCCGTGCTCGCCGGTCTGCTGCGCCACCGGCCGGGTGAAGTCCAGATGTTCGAACAGGCCGTGCAGGCAGTTGCCGGTGACGCTGGCGGGCAGCCGCGCCGGATGCGGGAAGCGGAAGCGCAGCGGCAGTTCGGCCAGCGGCGGCGCGGGGTCCAGCACCGGCTGCGGGGCGTCGCGGTCGTGGTCGGCGGCGGTGTCGTCGGCCGGGGCCACGGGTACGGCGGGAAGCGCGGCCGCCTGCGGCTGGCTGTTGTTGTTCAGGTCGCTGAAGCTGGTGACGCGCCAGCCGCCGGGCACGGCCGGGGCCGGGGTTTCACGCAGCTCGGGCAGGCGGTCGGCGCGCGCGGGCAGGCGCTGGATGGCGTCCAAGCCCACACGTTGTACGGCGATCAGGGCGGGATGCTGTTCCTGCAAGGCGTGCAGGCTGCCCTCGCCGTTCGGCAGCCAGTAGCCCAGGCAGGAGTCGTCCACCGAAGACTTGGCGGTATCCACCGGAAACCAGGCGACGTAGCAACGCTGGGCGGCGCGGGTCAGCGCCACATAGCCCAGGCGCAGGTCTTCGCTCAGCACTTCTTTTTCCAGCAGCTTCTGATCACTGGGATTCAGGTCATCCCGAAGGTCAAAAATGGCCTCGCCGTCCTTGTGATAGAACGGCGTGCCCCGGTTGGGGTCGGGCGGCGTCCACAGCACCGGCGCGAAGACGATGGGGT
Source organism: uncultured Moraxellaceae bacterium (assembly GCA_964591095.1). Lineage (GTDB taxonomy): Bacteria > Pseudomonadota > Gammaproteobacteria > Pseudomonadales > Moraxellaceae > Fluviicoccus. The sequence continues at coordinate 2,933 of CAZPZK010000108.1, forward strand.
ATTCCAGCCCCTTGGAAGCGTGGATGGTGAGGATCTTCACCAGGTTCTCGTCGCTTTCCAGCCGCAGTTCGGCGTTGGCGCTGTCCTGCGGCTGGCGGCGCTGCTGCGCCAGCCATTCGCACAGATGATGCTGGCCGTCGCGCTGGCGGTCTTCCTCGTGCAGCAGCTCGGCCAGATGCAGCAGGTTGGTGAGAATGCGTTCGCCGCCGGGCAGTGTCGCCACCCGCGCCACCACGCCATCACGTTGCAGGAATTCCCGCCAGGCCACCATGAAGCCGCGCCGCAGCCAGATTTGCTGGTAGTCCTGGAAGCGTTGCAGTTGTTCAGTCCAGCCCGCCGTGTCGGTCTGCCAGCGCAGGAAATCGGCCACGGTGGCCCCGCACAGGCGGGTGGCCAGCGCGGCGCGCACCTTGCCTTCGTGGTGCGGCTCGGCCATCGCCGCCAGCAGCTGCGACAGGTCCTCGGCCTCGGCGCTGGCGAACACCTTCTCGTTCGACTGCATCGCCGCCTTCACCCCGGCGCGCGCCAGCTCGCGGCGCAGCTGGTCGGCCTGGTAATGCGCCCGCACCAGGATGGCGATGTCGCGGCCCTGCACCGGCTTACCGTCCAGCAGCAGCTGATTCTCTTGCGCGCCGTGCAGCAGCCGCACGATCTCGTTGACGGTGGCGCGCACCGCCCAACGCACGCCGTCGTCCTTGCTGTTGCCGCAGTCGCCGTCGGGGGTCAGGAAGCGCAGCGGCTGCGCGTCGGCACCCTCGCCCTCGCGCCGGTCCAGCAGCGCCGCGCAGGGTTTGGCGCCCTTGCCTACCGGGGTATACGTGATTTTTGCCTGATCCTCCCCCTGCTCAGGCCGGGGCCAGAAGGCATCGTCTTTCTGGACGAAGAAGGCGTTCAGCGCCTCGATCAGCGGTTTCACCGAGCGCTGGTTGTCGGCGAGGTCGTGCTTGGCGCTGGCGGGCACGTCGTCGTAGGCGCGCAGGTAGGTGTAGACGTCCGCGCCCCGGAAACGGTAGATCGCCTGCTTCGGGTCGCCCACCAGGAACAGCACGCTGTCGGCCGCCGCCGCGTTCAGGTACACCGCCTGCAGGATGCGGTACTGGGCGTCGTCGGTGTCCTGGAATTCATCCACCAGCGCCGCCGGGTAACGCGCGCGCAGCGCGGCGGCCAGCACCGGGCCGGTCTCGGCATCGCCCAGCGCCTGCGCCAGTCCCTTGATCTGCATGTCGAAATTCTGTGCCTGCTGCTGTTGCAGGCGACGGGTCAGCGTTTCCTGGCAATAGGCGGCCAGTTGCTGGCGGAACAGGCGGCTCGCGGACTGGATGGCGGCGCGGCCGTTATCCAGTTGCTTCGGCAGGTCTTGCAGGGCGTCGAAGAAGGCATGATGCGGGAACTGACCGGCGTACTTCTTGGTGGTCTTTTCCTGCAACTTGCCGCTGCTGAAATTCTCCACCACCTTCAGGAAGGCCTTGTTGGCGGTGCTGCCGCCGCCGATGAATTCCGCAAGCCCCGCCGAGGGATCACGCAGGAAGCGGTCGAGCGCGCCCAACCCCTTGCGGATCAGCTCGGGCTTGTAGCTGGTCTGACTGAGCATGTGGCCATGTTCAGCCAGCAGCGCGCGCACGGCGGCCTGTTCCTGCTGCCACAAGACTTGCAACGCATCCAACTGCTGCTTGCCGCGCGTCAGCGCCGCGTCGTTGCCGGCATCCGCACCGATGACCAGTTGCGCCTGGCCCTGGTTCAGCACGCCCTGCACGAATTTCTGCAACTCGCCCAGGCTGAAGACGCCGGTATTCAGGTAATAGCTCACCAGCAGCGGATCGGCCTGCCGCCACTGGCGGCGGCAAAAGTCCTGGATGATCTCGCGCAGCAAGGGCGAGGTATCGGTAATCACCTCCACATCCAGCGGCGCGCCGCTGGCCAGCGCCTGTTCGCTCAGCACGCCCTGGCAGAAACCGTGGATGGTGGTGATGGTGGCCAGGTCGAAATCGGCCAGCGCCTGTTTCAGCCGCATCACGGTGGTGGGGTGATCCGTCAGCCGCGCCAGCAAGGGGGAGTAGAAGGGATCGTCCACCGCTTCGCCGTCGGCGGCGCGCTGCACGGCGGCCAAGGTTTCCACCAGCCGCTTGCGGATGCGGTCGCGCAGCTCGGCGGCGGCGGCCTTGGTGAAGGTGATGGCCAAAATCTGCTTCGGCTCCAGCCCGCGCTCCAGCACCAGCCGCGCGAACAGCGCCGACAGCGTCCAGGTCTTGCCGGTGCCGGCGGAGGCCTGGATCAGTTGTACGCCGGACAGCGGGGCGTCTATCGCTGGGATTTTTTTCAGCTGGCTCATGCCTCATCCCCTCCCACCAATACGCCCACATCCTCCCACGTCCCTTCCTGCAACGCCGCCTTCAACGGCCCGAACAGCCGCAGCGCCAGCCCGGTCACGCCGTCCGGCAGCCGCTCCTGTTCCTCGGTGCTCAGCACCTGCCGCCACAGGCTCTCGGCGGCCACCTCCTCCCAGGCTTTTTCCAGCTTGGCGCGGGCCTTGGCTTCGTCCTTCACCGCGCCCTTGGCGTACTCCCAGGCGGCGTCCGGCGGCAGCAGCAACGGCGTGCGCTGGCCGCGGTCATAGGCGTCCATCCAGCGGTCCAGCTGCGCGGCCGCCTCGTCCGCCGCCACCGCTTCAAACCACACCGGCCCGTCCAGGAACAGCCACAGCGTGCGCTGCCGCGCGCCCGCCACCTGCCACAACAGGTGCGCCAGCCACGCCCGCACCAGATACTTGGCGGACTGTTTCGACAATTGGTAGCCAAGTTGATACGGCTCGTCCACCGGCGGCAGGTCCACCGACAGGCGGTAGCCGCGCAGGTTCAGGTCGCGGCGCACCGGCGTCACCTCACGCCTGGCCAGTTCCCACGCGCCTTGCAGGTCGTGCAGGCTTTGCTGCGCCTGCGACCAGTAGACACTGCCCACCGTGCCCACCGGCAAGGCCCCGCTGGCGCGCAGCACCGGCTCGGCCTGATGCCGGGCGTGGAACAGCCGCGCCCGCAGGTGCCATTGATCGAGATGGTTCAGTTGCAGCGGCTCCTCGTCGTGCAGGCTGTCGTCCAGGCTTTCCAGCCGCAGCTTCAGGCCGACTTTCAGGAAGAATTCGGCGGGATGCTTGAAGAAGCGCTGCAACAGTTCCAGTGTCAGTTGCGGGATGTCGCTGTCAGGCGGCAACTCGGCATTGACGAACGGCGGCAACACGCTTTCCGGTTTCTGCACGGCGCGGGCGGCGGGCAGCCAGTCGGCGGCGTGGCTGAACAGGCGGTCGCTGCCCGGCTCGAAATAGCGCGGGCTGAAGGCCTGCAGGCGATGCTCGAAGACGCACTGTGCTTTCAGGACTTTCGCGCCGCCCTTCACCCGCGTGCCCAGATAATCCAGCAATTCGCCGATCAGGATCGACGGCGGGAATTCCGCCGACTGGTTGTTGCTGTGGCCGTTGTAGAACAGCAGGAAGTGGTCGCGAGCGGCCATCAGCGCGTCGAGGAAAGCGCCCCGGTCGTCGTCGCGGCGGGAACGGTCACCGGGCCGGGGATGCGGGTCCAGCCGCAGCAGGTCGAATTCGTTGAAGGGATCGCGACGCGGGAAGCTGGTGTCTTCCAGCCCCAGCAGGCAGACCACGCGGTACGGCAGGTTGCGCAGCGCGCCGATGCGGCTGAAGGTCACCGACCCGCCCGGCAGCGGCTCCGGCGTTTCGCTGTCCAGCCGTTGCCCGATCTCGCGCAGCAGCAGGAACAGCGGCACCGGCTCGCTGACCTGGGCATTGCCGGCGTGGCGTTCAATGTCGTCCAGCGCCCGCTCCAGACCGCGCAGGGCGTATTCCCCGGCCAGGCTGCCGAAGAAGGCCAGCAGATCGCCGCGCAGGGTCGCCAGCCAGTCCGCCACCGGCCGCGCCTGCATCCACCAGTCGCGGCGCAGCGCCAGGTCGGTCACGGCGCGGGTCAGCACGCCGATCAGCGCGAACTGCCCCGCCTCCACCCCGCCCACCGGCTGCAGGCCGCCCGCCAGCCCGTCGAATTCCGGCGGCAGGGCGATGGCCAGCAGCAGCCGTTCCAGCCCGAACAGCAGGGTGTGGGTGTCGTCCAGATCCTCGGCATCGCCGCTCTGGCGGGCGCGGTGCCGGCCGTCCAGCCCGCGATAGACCCCGGCCTGTTGCAGCAGCGCGGCGGCCTTTTCAATATCGGCGGCTTCCAGCCCGTAATACGTCGCGACCGGCGGCAGCGCCAGCCAGTCCAGCAGCGCCGACTGCGCCAGCCGCGTCTGCGTCAGCTGGTACAGGCCGTGGAAAGCCTGCCAGACGGTGTTTTCCTCGGCCTTGGGCACGCCGGTCAGCTGCCAGGGAATGCGCCGCGCGGCGGGCACGGTGCCGAACACCGATTCGATGGCCCCGGCGGCGGTGACCACATCGGGCAGCATCACCGCCACGTCCTGCGGTTTCAGGTCGGGGTGCAGGGCGAAGAGGTGCAGCAGGCGGTCGTGCAGTGCCTCCAGCTGGCGGGTCAGGCTGTGGCAGCTGTGGACTTGCAGCGAAACATCGTCTTCCGCCAACACCCAGAAGGGCAGATCATCGCCGTGCTGGTGTTCCAGCACATGCAGGCTGAGTTGCAGGCGGCGCAGCAGGCTATCGCCTGCCAACGGCGGAAACAGGTCGTGCCAGTCGGTATCGTGTTCGCCGCCGGAAAGGTCAGCCAGCAGGCGGAAGTTGTCGCGGGCCTGCTTGCCCCAGGCCGCCAGCAGCGGATGCCCGGCGCTGTGGTAGGCCACCTTGTGCGGGTGCAGCACGCGCATCTTTTCCAGCCAGCGCGGGTCCACCACGTCGGCCCAGTACTCGGACGAGGGGTTGAGGTGCAGCCAGTGCAGTTCAGTATACGGCGACAGCGACTGGAAAAAATGCAGCACCGGCGGCGGCAGGCGCACGGTGGTGAACACGGCCAGCCGTTCCGGCAGGTGGCGGCGCAGCGCCGGTTGCTCGGCCAGCGCCTGCAGGTAACGGGTGGCCAGTTGTCCGCCCTCGGCGAAGGTCTCGGCGAACAGTTCCTGCCACAGCCGCGCCTGCCAGCCCTGATGCGTCCAGTCGTGCGGCAGGCGGCCGCCCTGCCGCCAGCGTTCCAGCCAGTCGGGGCGGTAGCTGACGTAATCGGCATAGGCCTGGGCGATGCGGCCCGCCAGTTGCCAGCGGCCCAGCACCGGGTTGGGGGTGCGTTGCAGGTAGGCGCGCAGGGGGTGGAAGTCGGGGTCGTCGTCGGGCAGGCGGCCAAGGCGCTCGAACAGCCGCCATTGCATCAGTTCGCGCGGCAGCGACTGGGTGTGCTCGTTGCTGTCCAGCACCTGCTTGTAGCACTGCCAGCGGAAGCTGATGGGGTACTGGATGGCGAAATGGGCGGCGATGCCGAAGCGTTCGGCCCAGCGCAGTTCCAGCCAGCGGCCGATGGCGATGGTGGGGACGAGGACGGTCAGGGGTTGCAGGGGGTCGCTCACCGGGTCGCCCAGAGCGAGGCTGAGGGCGTCGAACAGGGTGGAAAGGTCGTGGGATTGGGTGATGGTGAGCATTGGTTGTTTTTCCCTTGTCTGGAGGAACCTTACTGGAAAGTGCTTTGGGCAGGAAGGGGGTTCTGTTTGACTGGCGACAGCTGTTGTCGTGACGATGTCGTAGGGGCGCACTGCGTGCGCCCTTTTCGCCGGGTGTGGATGGTTTTGATTGGCGAATGACATCCGCCTGCCGCGGGCCTTCCTTTTGTCTTGGCAAAAGGAAGCAAAACCGTGT
>CAZPZK010000109.1:0-8708 GCA_964591095.1 uncultured Moraxellaceae bacterium
CCACCATCCCGGTGGGCTGGACCAAATCCACCCCCAGGGCGAACGCGCCGATGACCCAGGCCAGCGCCAGTAGGCGCGCGGCCGGGCCGGGCAGGCAACGCCCCAGCCCGATCACCACCGGCAGGCCGATCACCCCCACCAGCACCGTCGGCAGTTCACGGACGGCGGCATGCCCCGCAAAGGCATCGCGGCAGACGGCAAGCCAGTCGGCGCAGCCGTACTTCCAGTGTTCGTGCAGCAGGAACTGCTCATCCACCGCCAGCCAGGCCAGGGCCGGCGCGGCGGTCAGCGCCAACCACGGCGGCAGGCGGCCTTCCACCCCCAGGCGGGCGCAGAGCGCGGCATTGGCGGCCAGCAGCACCCCCGACAGCCAGGACACCGGCGATTCATCCGAGCGGAAGGCCGCCTCCCAGTCCGGCGCGGCCAGCGCGGCGGCGACGGCGATGAAGGCCAGCGCCAGCAGGGGAATGCTCAGGGCGGGCAGGGGGTGGAATGCGCGGGGCGGCGTCATGAAAAGTCAGGACTTGCAGGATTTGCGCAAATGCTACAGGGTTGGGGGGATGAAGGAGAACCCCATGAACATCCGCTTGCTGACTTTCCCGTTGCTGTTTGTCCTGAACGCCCCCGTGCTGGCGGCGGACAGTAGCCTCCACCAGATTTACTACGGTTACGGGGTGATGTCCCGCGCCTGGGTCGCCGAGAAACTGACCGACATCCTGCTGGACGATTTTGGCATCAAGTCCTCCGGCAACAGCCGGGGCGTCAACCAGCTCGGTTACAACTTCGAGGTGAAGGAGGGCTGGATGCTGCATCTGGCGCGCACCGAGGAATCCTTCAGCCACGGCGAGGCGATGACGGCCAACCTGATCGGGATTCGCAAGGAATACCGCGATGCGGGCCGGGGCGCGGTGTACTGGGGGGTGTCGACCGGGCGCGCGACCTACAGCTATTCGGGTACGTCGCCGGATGATCACTACACGGCGCTGCAACTGGATCTGGGCGTGCGGCTGAGCCGGGGGCCGTGGTTTGCCTTTGGCAATGTCGGGGTGGGGGAAGCGGGAGGTCTGGGTTTGGGAGTGGGGGCGGAATTTTGAAGGCGTCGACATAGTTCCCTGCAGAAGTGTTCACCATGCATAAATTCCTCTTTCTGGATTTTGACGGAGTCCTGCATCCCGATGGTGAACCGGATTTCTGTCGCCGCGAGCTTTTCGAGCAATATCTCCTGGCCATGCCGGAAGTGCGGATTGTCATCAGTTCCACCTGGCGCGAGGATTATCCGTTGCCGGCGTTGCGCAACATGTTCTGTCCGTCCTTGCAGGATCGCATCCTCGGGGTGACGCCGGTACTTGAGGTGGGGTTTGACCGGGGTGGCCGCCAGCGCGAGATCGAGGCTTGGTTATCCTCCTGGGATATGCAGGGGCGCCCGTATGTCTGGGTGGCACTGGATGACTGGAGGCCTTTTTTCGACGAGATATGCCCCGAACTCATCCTGGTGGATGCCTGTACGGGATTCCGGGAGCAGGACGGGCAGCAGTTACTGTCCTGGTATCAGGGCGTTTCCGGGAACCTAACGCGAGGGGCTGTGTAGTCCGGGCGTTAAATGTCGAGGGCCTGAACAATGCAGTCCCTCCTGTTATCTCTCAGGCAAGAGACGGATTCATCGGAAGAGCCTTCACGAGGACAGCCGTGAAGGCTCGAAATCCCGGACTCCTCAGATCGCCGCCGCCAGTTCCGTCCCCTGCTTGATGGCGTGCTTCGCATCCAGCTCCTTGGCTTCAAACGCGCCGCCGATCAGGTGCACCGGCATCCCGGCCGCCTTCAGCCCGTCTTCCAGCTCGCGCAGCGGGTCCTGCCCGGCGCAGACGATCACGTTGTCCACCGCCAGCAGAAGGTCCTTGTCGCCGATGCTGATGTGCAGGCCTTCATCATCCACCTTGCGGTAGTTCACCGCCGACAGCATCTCCACCTTGCGGTTCTTCAGCCCGGTGCGGTGGATCCAGCCCGTGGTCTTGCCCAGGCCGTCGCCCACCTTGCTGGCCTTGCGCTGCAGCAGGTACACCTGACGCGGCGAGGTTTCCACCTCGGCATGGGTCAGGCCGCCGCGATGGGTGTAGTCGCGGTCAATGCCCCATTCCGCATAGAACTTGGCCGGGTTCTGCGTGCCGCTCTCGCCCTCGTGGGTCAGGTATTCCGCCACGTCGAAACCGATGCCACCCGCGCCGATGATCGCCACCGACTTCCCCACCGGCTTCTTGTCGCGCAGCACGTCCAGATAGCCCAGCACCTTCGGGTGGTCGATGCCCTCGATGGGCGGACGGCGCGGCGCGATGCCGGTGGCCAGCACCACCTCGTCGAATTCGCCCTTCAGGTCTTCGGCGGCCACGCGGCGGTTCAGCACCATCGTCACCCCGGTCAGCTCGATCTGGCGGCTGAAGTAGCGCAGCGTCTCGTAGAACTCGTCCTTGCCGGGCACCTGCTTGGCGACGTTGAACTGGCCGCCGATCTCGGCCGCGCTGTCGAACAGGGTCACGTCATGGCCGCGGCTGGCGGCGCTGGTGGCGAAGGCCAGGCCCGCCGGACCGGCGCCGACCACAGCAATCCGCTTCACGGTGGTGGTGGGAATCAGGTTCAGCTCGGTCTCGCGGCAGGCGCGCGGGTTGACCAGGCAGGAAGTGACCTGTCCCTTGAAGATGTGGTCCAGGCAGGCCTGGTTGCAGCCGATGCAGGTGTTGATCTCGTCGGCGCGGCCCTGCTCGGCCTTGACGATGAATTCCGGGTCGGCCAGCAGCGGGCGCGCCATCGACACCATGTCGGCGAAACCGTCGGCCAGCAGCGCCTCGGCGGTTTCCGGGGCGTTGATGCGGTTGGTGGTGACCAGCGGGATCGACACCTGGCCCTTCAGCTTCTGCGTCACCCAGGCGAAGGCGGCGCGCGGCACCTTGGTGGCGATGGTGGGCACGCGGGCCTCATGCCAGCCGATGCCGGTGTTGATGATGGTGGCCCCGGCCGCCTCGATGCCCTTGGCCAGCTGGATCACCTCGTCAAAGGTGGAGCCGTTTTCCACCAGGTCCAGCATCGACAGGCGGTAGATGATGATGAAGTTCGGGCCGACGCGCTCGCGGGTGCGGCGGACGATTTCCAGCGGGAAGCGGATGCGGTTCTCGTAGCTGCCGCCCCAGTCATCGGTGCGGTGGTTGGTGAGGGCGGCGATGAACTGGTTGATCAGGTAGCCCTCGGAACCCATGATTTCCACGCCGTCATAGCCGGCCTTCTGCGCCAGCGCCGCGCAGTTCGCGAAGTCCTCGATGGTCTGCAGGATTTCCTCGTGGCTCAGCTCGCGCGGGGGGAAGGGGTTGATCGGCGCGCGCAGGGCGCTGGGGGCCACGGAGGTCATCTGGAAGGAATAACGGCCGGTGTGCAGGATCTGCATGGCGATCTTGCCGCCCTCGCGGTGCACGGCGTCGGTGACAATGCGGTGTTCCGCCGCTTCCTCTTCAGTGGTCAGCTTGCCGCCGCCGCCCACCACCGCGCCTTCCGGATTCGGGGCGATGCCGCCGGTGACGATCAGGCCGACGCCGCCGCGCGCGCGCTCGGCGTAGAAGGCGGCCATGCGCTCGAATCCGTGTTCCAGCTCTTCCAGCCCCAGGTGCATGGAGCCCATCAGCAGGCGGTTGCGCAGGGTGGTGAAGCCGAGGTCGAGGGGTTGAAGCAGGTGCGGGTAGGCGGTCATGGGTTGTCTCCGGACAATTATGCAACCAGTTGCATATATTTGTACGGCAAAGCGGGTTACTATGCAACCAGTTGCATAACTAAATTCCATGACCCGTTGTTCACGATTGCAGGCGCCGCCATGTCCTTGCCCCATGCCCTGATGACCTCGCTGCTGGAGAAATCCTGTTCCGGCTATGACCTGGCGCGCCGATTCGAGAAGTCGATCGGCTATTTCTGGCGCGCCAGCCACCAGCAGATCTACCGCGAGCTGGGGCGGATGGAGGAGGCGGGCTGGATCCGGTCGGAAGCGGCGGAGGACGCGGGCAAGTCGCGCAAGCGGGTGTACGAGGTGCTGCCCGCCGGGCGGGAGGAGCTGGCGCGCTGGGCGCTGGAGCCGGTGGACCCGCCGCCGCCGCGCGATGAATTCTTCGTGAAGCTGCGCACGGATGCGGTGATGGGGCCGTTGGGGCTGGAGAAGGAGATCGAGCGGCGAATGGGGTTGCACAAGTTGCGGCTGGCAGCGTATCGGGCGATTGAGGCGAGGGATTTTGCCGGTAAGGAATTGTCGCGGTTGGGGGAGATTCAGTATCTGATTTTAAGGGCGGGGATCATGCAGGAGGAGGGGTTTATCCAGTGGTCGGAGGAGGCGTTGGGGGTTTTGGCCAAGTCAGTCGATCGGGCATGATGTAGGGGCGCAGTGCCTGCGCCCTTCTTCGCCGGACACGGTGGGGGTTTCGGTGAGAGGTTCACACTTGATTTTGTGCAACCATTGCACAATAATCGGACCATGCCCACTATCCACCGCATCGGCTCAGCCGCCATCCGCATCAACACACCCGACCATCGTCCGGCGCATGTGCATGTGGTACTGGCCGACAGGCGTGATGCGCTGGTTGTGCTGGACACACTGGAAGTCATCAGTCGCAGTGTGTCAGCCCGCGAGATTGTCGAGGCGCTGACGTGGATAGAAGCCAACCGCGACACCTGCCGCGCCCTGTTCGAGGAGTACAACCCATGATCCACGACCCTCAGCACACCATCACCGCCGCCCGGCCGCTGGCCGATATACGGCTGGCGCTGACCTTCGCCGACGGCTACCAGGCCACGGTTGATCTGACGGATTGGAGCCACCGCAAGCCATTGAGCGCGCTGGCGGACGCCGGGATCTTCGCAAGCGCCCGCGTGGATGCGCTGGGTGGCTATGTGGTGTGGATTGATGACGATCTGGAACTGGCCGCAGACAACCTGCGTAATCTGGCGGTGGAGCAATCCGGCGGTATCGGCCATGAGCGCCTGTGGAACTGGATGGATCGCAACAAGTTGACGCAGGAACGCGCCGCCGCCGCTATCGGTATTTCACGACGGATGCTGGGTTACTATCTGGCCGGTGCCAAGCCCATCCCACTCACGGTTTGGCTGGCCTGTCAGGGCTGGGAATACACGCAGGGCAAGGCGGCGTGAGTGAGAGTCGCACTTCATGCCGGAAGGCGTATCGTGTCTGAGCCCTGCTCCCGCCGACAGCTTCGCGTTTCGTCGCGGCCAGTGCTGTAGGGTGGGTCGAGACCCACCACCGTTCTCCGATCAAAGGCCTGCCGGTGGTTCTTGCTCCCCTACGACTGCTGCAAATCAGGGTTGGACAATTTTCTGTCAACCAGTTTAGACTCAAGAATCCGCTGTTTTTCAAACTAAATGAGAGGTGATGATATGAAAACAATTTTGTTGGCCGGTTTCTTTGCCGCGCTCGTTTCTGGCTGTGCATCGACCGTGACAACCTATGATTCGGAAGGAAAGCTTATTGGAAGTTGTAAAGCTACAGGTGGATTCGTTATTGGTGGAGGCGCGGGTTGTGCTGGCACAGCAAACCAGGAAGGCCGGGGAAAGTAATAACTATGCAGGGTGGGTCGAGACCCACTCCCAATCTCCGATCAAAAGCCTGCCGGTGTGTGGGTCTGGACCAACCCTATGCCTTTTCCCGCCACCGCCGCAACCCCCCAGCCCTGCGGGCAGCCCCCCTGTTACACAGGAGGGCGTAAAGGCGGTCATCAGATCCCGGAGGCCTGAGACGCCTCCAACCTCAACATCAACACCCCCGGCTGCAGCGGCGACGCCAGAAACCCGTAATACGCATAAAACGCCGCCGCCCGCGCATCCAGCGCATGCACCAGCAGCGCCCGCACGCCCGCGTGCCGGGCCACCGTGCATGCCCGCTTCACCGCATCCTGCAACAACCCCGCGCCCAGCTTCAGGCCCTGTGCCTGCCTGTCCACCGCCAACCGGCCCAACACCAAGACCGGCACCGGATCGGGCATGTTGCGCCGCACCGCCCCGACCGCCAGTTCATGCGACACCGCCCCCGCCGCCAGCGCGTAATAGCCCCATACCCGCCCGTCCGTATCCGCCGCGACAAAGGTGCGGCTGGCGCCGCTGGACTGGTTGGCCAGCGCGCGCCGTTTCAACCAGTCATTCAACGAGGCCTCGCCGCAGTCGAAGTCGGCCACGCGATGATCGGCTGTCAAAGGAGCGGGGGCGTACAGGGTCCGCATCATGCCGGGCCGTTCTCCCACGGCGCTTTCACGGCCATCAGCCGTTCCAGCCCCGGATTGGCGGCGGGCGGCGCATCCAGCAGGGCGGTGAATTGCCGGAATTTTTCGGCGTCCAGGCTGAAGAACACCTGATCCAGCATCACGGCGCGGGCGCGTTCGCACGCCGCTTCCAGCATGAAGTCGGAACGGGTTTTGCCCAGCAGGTCGGCGGCCTGGTCAATCAGGTCGCGTTGTTCGGGCAAGGCCCGCAAATTGATGGCGGCGGCGCGCATGGCGTCCTCCCGGATGCATACACAATGGATATACGTCAGTGTGGGAGGGTGTGTAGCGGTTGTCAATACACGGGAGGTCTAATCCGGCAAATGCCCCGTCTTCACCCTGATCAGGCGCCGCGGGCACTGGACAAGACAACGCCTACGACGCCGCCTTGATCGCCTTCAGCAACTTGCGGGCCACGGTTGCCTTGGAGGCCTTGGGAAAGGCGGCCAGCAGGCCTTCCAGTATCCGTTGACGCAGGGGAAGGGTTTCGGGCGCGGGTTGGCTGAACAGGGGATGATCCAGCACCGTGAACGCCTCGCTGGCCTTGCCATGCTGAACCAGCAACGCCAGCACCGGCTCCAGTTTGGCCGTGTCCCGGATGGCGGCGGCATTGAAGAAATAGAGCGCGTCGATTGAGGCCGACAACGCGGCGAGCAGGTCGGGCAGGTCGACGCAGTTTGGTACGCCGATGATGAGGCTGGTGAAGCGGTCATCCTGCTTCAGCGCATTGCCAAAATCGCGGTTGCCGGCCAGGACCGGGTTCAGGGCGGCCATGCCCCAGACCAGTCCCGCCCGGTGGCCCTGAGCGCGGGCGACATGATCCAGAATCTCCAGCAGCAAGCCGCTGTCCGAAACGGTGGCGACCAGCTTGACCAGCACCTCCTCGGCGTCGTCTTGCGCCAGGAGCCTCACCAGTCCGGGGGAGAGGTTCTGACGCGCCGCGATGGCGGCGCGGACTTCCACCGCCGGGTCGATGGCCAAGTATTTCAGCAACGCTTCGGGCAGGGCGGGATTGCCCGTCGCCGCCTTTCGCACCCGGATATCCCGATCGGCCGCCAGGCTGGCCAGCAGGTCCGCCGGGACAGCCGGGTTGGCGGCGACCTGGCGGCGTACTTCCGCCTTGGCATCGCCGGCCAGCGCCGCCAGCGTCGCCGTATCCGGACTGCTTTTGGCGTGGGCCTTGCGCATCACCTCGCTCTCGGCCACCACCGTGGCCGTGGCCGGAATCTCGTGGCTGCCCACCTGGCGGATGGCGGCGGCGGCCACTTTTTTTTCCGGATCGTCCCGCAGGCTCTCAATGACCTCGCGCGGGGCGTACTTGCTGCGCGCCACGATGCTGCGCACCTGCCAGGCCTTGTCCTCCGCCAGTTGCCGCCACCACGCCAGCGGCATGGCGCGACGGCGGGCGAGGGCTATCCGTACGGTGTCGTCCTTGTCCGTCAGCGCCGGTTCGACAAAGGCCTCCGGAGCGAATTGGGCGGTGACGGCGCGGTATTCCGGGCGTTCATCGCGCATGAAGTGCTGGTACTGGTAATGATGGCTGCGATCGTGCCAGAAATCGGATTTGAGGTCTTCGACCGAGGGGTTCTGCGGCGTGAGGCCCTCCAGCGTTTCCAGCATTTTCAGCCCGACCTCGGCGACATAGGTCGGATTGGTCGCCAATACGTCGGGCAGGTAGCGCAGGAAATGGGTGTACAGGTTGCGGGGGCAGTTGGGGTGCGCCGCGACCGCCTCGGCGATGTCGGTGCGGTCGCGGTGGTCGGCCCACAGTTGGCGCAGTTCGGTGGCCCGGGTGTCGGGATGGCGCGCCTGCGCCAGGAGTTGGTCTTCGGTCCGCGGGGACATGGTGCGTTCCTTCCGGTTGTGGTTCAGGCGCTGGCCAGTCGGGCCACCTCGCCAAAGGGAATCCTGCGGCTTTCAATACCACCGCCGACGATGACCCACAAGACCGGCATCTCCGGCGGCTTGCCGGGAAACTCGCCGTAGCCGTCGGTCAGGTACACGCACAGATCGACGGGGTCGTCGGGTGAATCAGCCAGGTACCGGAAAAACGGGACGAACGAGGTGCCGCCGCCGCCCACGGGCTTGGGCAGGGCCTGTTCCGGTTGCAGCGGGTAGGGGCCGTGCAGTTCGGCGTCGGCGAAAAACAGCGTGATCCGCAGGTGGGGGTAGGCGCGCTGGATCGCCAGGATTTCCGGGACGAAGGCGTTGAGGGTGCCGGCGTCGATGGAGCCCGAGGTATCCACGCAGAGGGCGATGCGCAGCGATTCCGATTCCAGCATGTCCAGGTACAGCCCCTGGTGCAGGAAGCGCCGGTCAAAGCCGCCGTAGTCCACGGGCGTGCGGGTCAGGAAGCGCCAGAGCAGGGTGCGCCAGTCCAGTTGCGGCGCTTGCGCGGCCTGCCAGTCGCGGGGC